>CBDUTX010000024.1:0-12864 GCA_965370235.1 uncultured Desulfuromonadaceae bacterium
ATTTCTCTGAAGATATAAATTGTCTCCATATTTGTATCTAAGATTTGAAGAAACATCTCCTCTTGCATTTTTTAGTATTGCAGGGCTATTAACTTTTATTGAACCATGATCGGTTGTAATGACAATTGTCATATTATTATCTCTTGCTTTTAACATCGCTTTGAAAAGAGGAGAGTGAAAAAACCAGGTTCCGGTTATCTTTTTTAAAGAAGAGATATTCTGAATCATTTCCTCTAAAACCATGTTTCTTGAAATGGAATGAGATAGCATGTCGATGAAATCGACGATGAGAGCAATAAGAGATTTTTTAGATAAATTTTTTATTTCTTTCAAAAATGATTTTTCTCCCGTTGAATTGATAATTTTTTTATAAGTGATCAAAGAATCAGCATTTTTAGTTTTAGCTGAAAAAACAGATAGAAGAAAGTCCTTTTCAAATCTATTCTGATGTGGATTTTCAAGAACTGATAAAAATTCAGGATGTTTTCTTACGGTATCTCTTGGGGTCAAAGTACTAAAAAAAGAGTTTCTTGAATAAGGAGTTGCTGAAGGAATTAAGGAGTAGTAATAGTCTGTAGTAATTGAAAAATGTTCATATAAAATACTGGATATCTCCATCCATTGGTCCACTCTCATACAGTCGAGGATGATCCAGAGAACTCTTTCCTTATTGCCGATCAGTGGGAAGATGATCCTTTCAAGGAAGTGATGAGGAAGCATTGGTCCACTCTTGCTTTCAAGCCAATTTCTGTATTCGGAAATGATAAAATCTGCAAAAAGAGAATCAGCTTCTTTTCTCATTTCATTATGTATATCAACAAGTGTTTGATCTGTGCTTTCAGATAAAGCTGAAGTCCAGGAAGACAATTTCTTTGCAACTTCAATCCAGGATGATGAAGTGTTTTGCTCGAAAAGATCTTTTAGATATTTTACTTCCTTTGCATATCTCGGAGGATAATTAGATTTAACAAGATATTTTTGTTCAAGAACTTTTTTGCAGACGGCTATCAATTGACGAGGTTGAAGAGGTTTTACAAGAAAATATTCAGCTCTGAGAGCAAGAGAAGAATCCATGATCAATTCATCTTCACTCTTTGTTATCATAACAACAGGGAGAGAAGGATTTATAGATTTCAATTCTTCCAGAACTGTTATCCCGTCCTTTCCCGGCATCATGACATCGAGAAGGACAAGGTCATAATTTTTTCTTTCCACAAGAGCAAGGGCATCATGCCCATTATTTACTGTCTTTGTCGTATAGCCTTGTTTCTCTAATATTCTGATATGTGGAGTGAAAAGATCAACTTCGTCATCTACCCATAAAATATTATATTTTTTATTTTCATTCATAATTTTTTCTCTGTTAAATGGTTAAATGTTTTTCAATTAATGTCCTGATGAAGGCAGTATAACTTGAATAAATCATCCTGTACATAACATATTAATAAACAAAATTATCACTAAGCCAAACAATTATCTCCTGCTAAGACGAAAAAGACTCAAAGCCTATCTCCAGAAGAACCTTAGTCATGAATTTATTCATGTTATCATAATGTGATCCCCGCCAATAGATTTTTTTACATTCTGTGCATCTGTAAAAAGTACTGTAATATAATGCAATTTTTTTGGGTATTAAAGCAATAATTTCTTCTTTATTAACATCAGTAATTGTTCCATTACAGACGATACATCTTGAAAAAAGATTGTATTCCTTTTTAAGATCAAACCTTTGCATAATTTCTATCAACTGCTCCCATGGAATGCTTGATCTTATCCAATAGCCGTGAGTTACTTTACTTCTTTTTAAGAGTCCTATGTCTCGTGTAAGAAGTATTCTGTTTGATGTTGAAGAGATTTCAGCAAGCTCAACATCTGAGAAGTCTTTTCTATAAAGAGAATCACAGCCATACAGTCTAAGATAACGGGATAGTTTCCCGAGGTGCTGATCTAGAACAAATTTAATTTTTCTTAAGGGTGTTTTTCTTATTTTTAAAATAGATCTGATATCAAGGGATTCAAATTTCGGATATACACTTATAAAATCATCATTTTTTACAATATACGAAAAATCGAGAGATATGCCTTTTATTATTATCAGTTCAACTTCAGTATGAGGTATTCCAAATGATTCAATTATATCCTTAACCGAGCTCTGTCTGTTTAGTTCTATCAAGAGTTGCATATATTTTTTTTTCTCTGGGAGAAAATCATTTAATTCAGAAAAAAATCGAATTTTCACAAACAATCAACATTATTTATAGTATTTTGATATAATAAATTATAACATTTCTTTTCTATTTGTCTTATTATATTTTCTGTTCTATAATTATATAAAAAGGGGGATATATGAATTATAAAGTTACAGGAGCCTTTTTTTTAATCCTGCTCGGTCTGTGGATATGGCTGTCAAATTTAAATTATCTGAATTTTAAAAGAGACTGGCCTGTTATTTTGATATTTATCGGACTCGATCTGCTTTTTTCAACTATTTTTAAAAAAAGAAAAAAAAGTAAAAAAGAGAAGATATTAGAAGATTTTGACAGGGGAAAAATAACATTTGAAGAAGCTGAGAAAAAACTGAAAGAAGAAAATAATTAGAAGGAGATTTTTATGAAGTATTTAATACTGCCAATATTTATGATGTCATTATTTATTTTTAATTTTTCAAGCTGTTGTGGACCTTGTTCTTCTATTACCGACAGAGTAACAGAAAGGATACAGGAAGAAGTTGCAGAGGAAATTCACGAGAGGATAATAGAAGAAGTTGCAGGAGGAGAGATTGACATAGATAGAGGAGATTCAACAATAACGATCAGGGGAGAAGACGGAGAAATTGTCATGACAATGAGAACTGACAGGGATGGAGGAAATTTAAATATAACAGGACCTGAAGGAGAAGTACGAGCTTCGGGAGATATAAGCGAATATGATATTGATGAAAATCTTCTATATCCTGATGCAAATGATGTATTTATTGTTTCCGTGGGAGATGAAGGCTTGAACCTCTACCAGATAAGCGCAAACCTTGATGATGATTATGATGCTATACTTGATTATTATACAAATATGAGAAAATTGAGGGTTGAACAGCAGGTACTTCAATCTGACGGTGCATATATTACCTTGGTAAATAAAAGTAATGAAGACATGTTAGCGCAGATCTTTCTCGCTAAAGAAGAAGATGGCTCTGTTGGACTTGGAATAGTGTACTCGGAGGATAAGGACTGAATATCATAAATTTAATATTCTTTCTTGATTTAAATATAAAAGCAAAGATTTAAAATCTTCAGGAATATCGGCTTTGTAGAATACTTTTTTTCCTGTTGAAGGATGAATAAAGGACAGGTAAGCAGCATGTAAAGCCTGGCGGTTTATTAATTTGTTAATTTTTTCAATTTGATATGACCATTCTTTTTTAACTCCGGGAGGAAATTTACTTCTTCCCCCGTAATCTTCATCTCCTACAACAGGATGTCCTAAGTATTTCATGTGAACCCTGATTTGATGAGTTCTTCCTGTTTGAAGCGTGCAAAGTAAAAGGGTTGCAGAACCGTATGATATCAATTTACGATAATATGTTTTTGCTGTTTTTGAATTATATGAAGTAACTGCCATTTTTTTTCTGTCAATTCTGCTCCTTCCGATTGGGGCTTCTACATATGTATTGTCGAGTGAAGGTTCTCCCCAGACAAGAGAGAGGTATTCTCTTTTTATCTTTCTTGAGCTGATCATTTCTGATAAAGATTTGAAAGAGAAATCGTTTTTTGCAATAACTAATAATCCTGAAGTATTTTTATCCAATCTGTGAACAATTCCGGGTCGAAATTCATTACTGCCGCTCTCTGATAATTTCGAATGATAGAGGAGTGCATTAACAAGAGTTCCCGACCTGTTGCCTTTTGCCGGATGAACAACAAGATTGACAGGTTTGTCGACTATGAGGAAATCATCGTCTTCATGGATTATTTTAATGTCAATAGGCTCCGGCTCAAGAGATAACACAGGTATTTTTGGAAATTCGACTTTAATTTTATCTTTGTATCTTACGTAATAATGAGGAGATGTTGTTATAGCTCCGTTAACCGTGACTTTTCCGGATATTATAAGTTTTTTCAGCCTTGATCTGCTCGTTGGGATTTTAACAGAAGAAAGGTATACATCCAATCTCAGTTTATTTTGTTTTGTGTCTACGGTTTTTCTAAAAATCTTTTCATCTAACATTCAATATTGATTTTATTTAAAGCTATATCCTGAGCTTTGAAAATTTCAGGCATCACATTTTTAATCATTGAAAAAAGGGACATAAATTTTTTCTCCTCGACCGGATATCCTTCGGCAGTAGATTGTATTTCGACAATATCGAGATCATCTGTGAGTACAAAATTTGCATCAAATTCAGCAATTCTGTCCTCTTCGTAATTCAGATCCACTAATATTTTACTATTTACCATACCCCCGCTGATTGCACCGATTCTTCTGATAATCGGGTTTTTGTCTATAATTCCTTTTTTCATCAGTCTGTCTACCGCCATAACAAGAGATACATACCCACCCGTTATTGCTGCGGTTCTTGTTCCCCCATCTGCTTGAATTACATCACAGTCAACAGCGAGAGTGATCTGTGGAAGAGCTCTCAGATCAATTGCTGCTCTTAAAGCTCTGCCGATTAACCTTCCGATTTCAAGAGAACGGGAATTGTAATAATTTCTTTCCCTTTTTACTCTTTGTGATGAGGAGCCCGGGAGCATTCCGTATTCTGCAGTCAGCCATGCTTTTCTGTCATTTTTCATCCATACGGGAACATTTTCATTTACTGATACAGAACAGCAAACCCATGTATTTCCGCTTTGAATTAGACAGGAACCCGGAACTGTTGTTTGATACGGGGCAGTAATTATTATATTTCTTGCCTTTTCGGCAGTTCTTCCGTCAGACCTCATTTAATTTCCAAAACCTTCTTTTGAGATATCTGTTTCTGATAACGATACAATCCACTTTACAGTTTTTTCCACGTCATCTTTGTCTACGGTCTCTCCGGGGGTGTGGATATATCTCGTCGGGATAGAAATACAACCGGACGAAATTCCCCCTTTTGTCATCTGCATTGCACCCGCATCGGTTCCTCCGAATTGTAGTATTTCCATCTGTATGGGAATTTTATTTTTATCGGCAACTTTCTTCATGAAAGTTTTTACTTTTTCTGTAACAACTATTGAGTAATCCATTATCTTCAAAGCAGGACCGCTGCCAAGAGCAACATCCATTGTAAATCCTTTTGGAGTATCTCCTGTTCCAGTAACATCAACAGCAATTGCAAGATCAGGATCAACAGAATAAGTTGATGTCTTTCCACCTCTTAATCCAACTTCTTCCTGAACGGTAAAAACAAAATAAAGGTCATTTGGGATCTTTTTTATATTTTTTATTGCTTTTACAATAGCAGCACAGCAAACTCTATCATCCATAGCTTTTGAAATCCATCTTTTTCCAAGATCGACAAATTCATGTGTAAAACACGCCATATCACCAACTTTAACGGTTTTTTCAACGTCTTTTTTACTCGAAGCACCTATGTCAATGAACATCTTTGAAAGAGGAGGAACCTTATCTCTGGGGACGTCTTTAAATTCTACTCCTATAACTCCCTTTTGTCCATTTCCAAACTGCACTCTCTGTCCAAGTGAGATAATCGGATAAACTCCTCCAACAGGAGCAAAGCGCATAAAGCCTTTTTCGTCGATGTGTGTGACTATAATACCGATTTCGTCCATGTGGGCAGCAAAGAGAAGTTTTTTTCCTTTTCCTTTTTTATGGGCGATAAGACTTCCTAAATTATCGACATATATCTCATCAACATAGTTTTTAATTTCTTTTTTAATTATATCGCGAATTTCTTTTTCATTACCTGAAGGACCAAAAGCCTGTGTGAACTTTTCTGCAAGTTCTCTCATATTTAACTCCTTTTTATTGAACTGCTTTCAGCATATTAGTTAAAGATGTTTTTATCAACCTGAAACTTTCTTTGTAATCTGAAAGATATGAAATTGAAATCGGAGAATGAATATATCTCGCTGGAACACTTATTATTGCAGAAGGAATCCCGGTTCTTGATTTATGTATTCTTCCTGCATCGGTTCCTCCAATATTTGGTTGTTTGAACTGGTACTTGATTTTGTTTTTCTTGGCGGAAGAGACAATGGCATCGATGAGCCTCCTGTCCACTATAATGCTTTTATCTGTGATAGTGATAACAGGACCTTTTCCAAGGGAGGGAACCGTAGAAAGATCTTCATCTTCCTTTCGGGGATAATCTGCAGCAGCAGTCCCTTCGAGAATAAGACAGATATCAGGATTTGTCTTCTCTCCTAAAATTGCAGCACCTCTTAATCCAACTTCTTCCTGGACAGTAAAAGCTGCAATGAGATCAAATGAGAAGGTTGATTTCTCTTTTAAAAAATCCATTAAAAGAGAACATCCTATTCTATCATCAAAAGCTTTTCCTTTCATTATATTTTTGTCTAATATTGAAAATTTAGAGTCGAAAGTTGCAAAATCACCGACTTCAACTTTTTTTTCTGCGTCCTTGTCAGAATCTGCCCCGATATCAATGATAAGACTGTCAATAACAGGAATGGTTGAATCCTTTTTTTTCATAAGATGAGGAGGTTTCCAATGAATAACTCCGGGGATTTCATCCTTTCCTATTACTACTCTCTTTGCTGGCAGGACGCGGGGATCTATCCCCCCTGAAGCTGCAAATGAAAGAAAACCATCTTTGCCGATCTGGGTGATTATAAAACCTACCTCGTCCATGTGTGCTGCAATAAGAACCTTCTTTTTTCTGGATTTTCCTTTTTTATAACATAGAAGATTTCCCATGGGATCTACTTCAACACTGTCAACATATTTTTCTATATTATCTTTGATATATTTTCTGATTTTATGTTCATATCCTGCGACACCGGTTAAATTTGAAAGTTTTTCAAGGTACATGATCACTCCTTTTTTTCTTTTATGTCAATGTCCAGGTCGTCTTCTTCAAAGTTGCAAACAAGATGGGATAAAAGACGGGAAGTTCTTTCAACATCCTTGATATCAATAGTTTCAACAGGGGAATGCATCGAGCGAACAGGAGCTGATATGACAAGAGAAGGTATTCCTGATCTGACAATTTGCATAGTATAAGCATCCGTACCTGTTGCAAAGGGAGCAACTTCCAATTTGTAAGGAATCTCCTCGGAAGTACATATCTTTTTTGCTTTTGCCAGGATGCCAGGGTGTATGTTTGGTCCTACAGAAAGGGTAACTCCTTTTCCAAGGTTAAAAGTTTCTTTATCACTGAGCCCCGGAAGGTTTCCATGTGTGACATCTATTGCAATAGCTATATCCGGATTTATATTATATGCTGCTGAATTTGCACCAATACCAGACCACTCTTCCTGAACAGTTCCAACGGCGTAAAAATCCCATGATGGTTTCATTTTTGACAATCTCTGCAAAGTGAGAATAAGTGCAATTGCACCATACCTGTCATCTATGGATTTTCCTGAGATTTTTCCATTTAGAAGTTCTTTTGTTTCAGTTCTGAATGAAATGAAGTTACCAACTTTTATGCTTTCTGCAACTTTCATCTCTGAAAGACCTGTATCAACATATAATAAATCCCAATTAATCTTTAAAGATCTTTCTTCAGCAGAGAGAAAATGAGGTGGTTTAGATCCTATAATACCGTATATTTCACGGTTTTCAGCATGTATTGTAACTTCCTGACCAAGAAGAATGGACGGGTCAACCCCTCCAACCTGAGTAATTTTCAGATACCCACCCTTTTCAATTTTTGTCACAATCATTCCTATCTCATCAATATGACCGGCAGCGAGTACTTTTCTTTTTCCATCACCTTTTTTTAAAGCCACAGCATTTCCGATGTTGTCGATATAAACTTCATCCGAATAATCTTTTGCTTCGGAAATAAATTTTTCCGCAACAGCTGATTCCATTCCTGTCACTCCAGGTATAGATAGAAATTCCTTAAAAAGTTCTTTAGCAGATTTCATCAACCCTCCTAAGAAGTTTCAGAGAAATCCAAACCAAGATATTCAAGTAACGAGTTCAGTTCATCAAATGAGAAAAACTCGATTACAACCTTACCTTTTTTTCCGGCAATTTGGATTTTCACAGGTTTACCAATTTTCTCTGACAGTTGTCCTTCAAATATGTCAAGTTCAGGTATTCTTTTTGCAGAGGTTCTTCGGTGTTTTGGTTTGTGTACTTTTTTCATTTCTTTGACAAATTCTTCGGTTTCCCTTACAGACATTCTTTTTTTTATGATTTTATCAGCTGCTGATTTAATAAGGGAAGAATCCTGTAATGAGAGAAGTGCTCTGGCATGACCTGCAGATATATCTTTATTCCGTACATATGATTTTACTGAGTCCGGAAGGTCAAGCAGTCGCAGGGAATTTGCAATGGCAGAACGGCTTTTTCCCACTCTTTCAGCGATTTCCTGATGACTGAGATGAAATTTATTTGCCATTGTATTGTATCCTTCTGATTCATCGATTGGATTGAGATCTTCTCTTTGCAGATTTTCAACAAGAGATATCTCCAGTGCTTTCAGATCACCAACTTCTTTAATAATGACAGGTACTTTATTTAATCCCGCCATTTTTGCAGCTTCAAATCTTCTTTCACCGCAGATGATCTCATATTTGCCTTTTTTAACGGGTCTTATTATCAGCGGTTCGATTATTCCATCTTGAATTATTGATTTTACAAGTTCTAAAAGAGATTCTTCATCCATAGAAGAACGTGGTTGAAACTGTCCTTTTGTAAGAAGAGTCAAGTCAAGTTCAATTAAAATTTCTTTTAAACTATCATCGGTTGGAGATAGAAGTGCATCTAATCCTTTACCTAATCTTTTTTTCATTTTCTCGCCTCTCTATCTATTAATTCTAATGCAAGTGACATATAGCTGCTTGCTCCAGTTGAAGCTGCATCGTACAATATAGCAGGCTTCCCATAACTTGGAGCTTCAGCTAGTTTAATATTTCTTGGAATTGATGTATTGAAAATATATTCAGAAAAATACTTCTTAACTTCATCCATAACCTCCCTTGCAAGCCTTAAACGCGTATCTACAAGAGTGAAAACAATACCTTCAATGAATAAACCTGGATTGAGAGTTCCTTTTACTCTTTTAATCGTTTCCAATAATCTGTTCAAACCATCGAGTGCGTAGAATTCCGGTTGCATTGTAACAAGAACACTGTCTGCTGTTGTAAGTGCATTAATTGTCAGCAAACCTAATGTGGGAGGAGTGTCTAAGAAAATATAATCGTATTTATCCTTAAGAGAAGAAAATATCTTTTTAAAAAAAACATATCTGTCTTTATAGTCGGAAAGTTCAACTTCCAATCCCGATAGATCCTTTGATGAAGGCAGAATATGAAAATTTGGAAGATTTTTAAAAGGATAAATAGCTTCGGTAATTTCACATTTTTCAGCAAAGACATCATAGAGATTTTTAACCTTTTTTATATCGAGTCCAAGACCCAAAGATGCATTTGCTTGAGGATCTGTATCGACAATGAGAACTTTTTTCTCAGCAGCAGCAAGAGAAGCTCCAAGATTCAAAGCTGTTGTAGTCTTTCCTACACCACCTTTCTGATTTGTAATAGATATCATCCTTGACAAAATGCTTCCCTATAAATCGATTGAATATTAATCATAATAAAATTATTAGAATACATAGAATACAATATATATATTGACTTGGAAAGGGATGCAATGTAATTTTTTTATAAATATCATCTGGCGATAAGGGAAATTCCTTAAAAACGGATACGGTTCCCGCCGCTGTGATCGTTGACAAATGCAGATAATCCACTGGTTTTTTCCGGGAAGGGCTGCATGAGGTTGAAACGAGAGTCAGAAGACCTGTCATCAGATGAATGCTTTGATAACACGACGGGAGGTTCGTGTATGAGCAATGATCTCGTACATGACCTCTCTGCAAGACGGAGGGGTTTTATTTTTTATAAATATTTATTTATACTATTTTTCATACCTGTAATACTAAAAACAGGTGATATTTCCGGCAGAGTAGTTGATATTGAAGAGAGAACTCCAGTTCCGTATCTATATATTTACATAGATAATAAGTTCACAACAATAACAGATATTTCAGGCAGCTTTGGCATTTCATCAATTCCATCCGGCGATCATGTTATTTCATTTATAAGAATTGGATATGAAAATAAGGAAATTAATATTTTCATCAGCGAAGATGAAAATACTGATATTGAAGTTCTTCTTAAAGCTGAACTTTTTCAAATTGAGGGAGTAACCGCATATTCCAGAGAAAGATTTCCCGGGAAAGAAGTTATAACTTTAAATGACTATGACATAGAAAGATCGATTGCTTCGGATTTAACAGAAATACTTGAGGAAATTCCGGGTGTAAGTGTTTACAGGCATGGAAAGGAAGGTTATGCTAAAATAGTTCTCACAGGTCCAGGAGCTGACAGAGTTTCGGTTTATCTCGATGGAGTGAAGATGAACGATCCTGCTTCCGGATACTGTGATATCTCCATGATACCCCTGTCTTCTCTCGAAGAAATAAAAATTGTATCCGGCGGAACAGCAGGAGGAGAACCGGGAGGGACAGTATTTCTGAAAACAAAAAAAACGAGTGAAACAGAAATGAGGTTATCTGTTCGATATGGTTCTTTTTTATATATATCAAATGAAATCTTTTTTTCTTTATCGCATCTTTCAGGGAAGGATGTCAGTTTGTGGATGGATATTAAAGCCGACTATTATAGAGGTGAGTACCCGGTTGAAAATTATTCCTATCCGATTCTTCTTAACAATAACGCAAAGACTTACAGTGTTTTTGGTAAAATGAAGTTTTCGGATGTTTTTCCCGGGGAGTTATCTCTTCTCGGTTCGTTTGATTACAGGGAGCGAGGACTCCCCGGTTTAGCAGATGGATCGATGATGACATTGAGCAGAATGAAGGACAGGAACAATCTTTTTTCAATTTCCTGGGATTATTCGAATGAGGATTTATTCAACACTCTTGAACTTTCATATTTCGACAGGGAAAGTTATTATAATTGTCCGGGAAGACAACCTATTCCTGAGACTAATGACAGTGCATATTTTTATCCTGACAGCACAATAATAAATACTGTCAGTTACAATTTAAATAACAGAGCAGGTTTTTTCATAAGTAGAGATGTCCGAATATTTACAAATTTTTTTTTTACGAGAGAAACCTATGAGGGAAAAGATCTTTTAAGACCTTTTCTTTCAACGGAAAATATCAGAAGGATCTCTATCAATCCTTCAGCAGGCTTTTTATTATCTCGTTCTTTCAGGCAATACCAGATGAATATTTCTTATGATATGTCATCTCTTTTTTGGCAGGATAATAATTTTTATTCTTCTTCTGTAGGATTGGATATAAAAAAAAGAGAGAGTCAGGGAAGTATAAGTTTAGGATGTTCATGGAGCAGAACAGCGAGAATTCCAAACTTTCTTGAAACAAATACTGTTGAAAGTGTTTACTCAGCAGGAAATCCGGATTTATTACCTGAAAAAGCTGAAAATATTACAATTTATGCCGAGGGGACAGGTGGTTTTCAATACCCCTGGATAATTTCTATTTCATTTTCAAATTCGATAATGTGGGACAGGATAATGTGGAGAAGGAATTTTAAAGGGCAATACCAACCATACAATCTTGGAAAATCGTCAGGAAGATCTGCAGAATTTTCTGCTTCTTTCACTCTTCCCTGGGAAATTAGATTAAATGGCAATTTAACCGTACAGGATATCAGAAATCGAACCGAAGGAGATATCAATTTTGATAAGTATCTTGTGTACAGACCTAACTACAGAACTTCATTCTCAGTTGAGCAGGATATGGGAAGTATTTTCTGGAAGGTGAATTATAAAGCAGTAGGCAGAAGATTTACAAGGGAGGCGAATACTGATCCAATGAATCTTTCAAATGTAGCTCTTCCTCCTTATCAGGTTTTATCAGCGTCTCTATCCTGGTCAGGAGAAATTTTTAATAGAGAGGTTGGTCTTTCTGTCAAAGGAGAAAATTTAATGGATATAAAGTATTCGATAGTTGAACAAATGCCAGTAGAAGGAAGAAATTTTAAAATGGAGGTAGAATTGAGATGGTGAAAAAATCAATTTTTTTTTTAACAGCAATTATACTTATTTCAATTATTTCGTGTACCACAAACAATCCGACATCTCCCGGAGGAGGAGGTCAAGGACCATTATATGTTAAAGGAATATTTGTTCTAAATGGAAATAGTGGAACAATTTCCTTTCTAAATCTTGAAAATGATTCAATAAATTTTGAATTTATAGGAACTGGAATGTACCCAAATGATATGATAAGCAGTGATAATAAATTATATGTAATCAATTCAGGAAGTCATACAATTGTGTGTTATGAAAGAAATGATAGTGGATTAGTTGTTGGTGGAATATTAGATTTAGGAGCTACTCAAAATTCTAATCCAATGGATTTAACAACAGATGGAAATAATATTTATATTTCATGTCTCGGATCAGATGAAGTAATTGTTATTGATCAATTTGCTAAAGGGATTATAAAAAGAATAAAAGTTGGTTTGTCTCCAACAGGAATAGTTTATAATAATAAATATATTTATGTTGCATGCACAGGAATGGATTCTATGTATAATTATGGAGATGGTTATATTTACAAAATAAGCACCACAAATTATGATATTATTGATAGTTGCAAAGTTGGAATAAACTCGCAGTTTCTAATTAATGTTAATGATGATTTACACATATCTTGTACAGGAGATT
>CBDUTX010000025.1:0-12747 GCA_965370235.1 uncultured Desulfuromonadaceae bacterium
ATTGAACAGGACGATTATCTTAAGGATAAGATTACGGGTATCACTCCTTTTATATTCTCAAAAGTGATGATAAGAAGAAAATCACTTGTTGACGGTGTTCTTCTCAGGGGTTGTGATATGAATACTACAAAGGATGTAACGGATATTTCTGAAAAGATTATAGAAGGCGGTTTTTTGACAAAACCTTCTCATGAAGGTGTATTTCCTGTTGTAATGGGAATTATGCTTGCCGAGGGGATGGAACTTGAGATCGGAGATGTCTTTGAGATTTACTCGATAATGTCGAGTACAATTACTCCCATTGGTCCGATTCCAAGGATATACAAAGCTGAAGTAGTTGGAATATTTGACATAGGCTTGTATGAATACAACAGCTCATGGATTTTTATGAATATAGAAGATGTTAAGAACATAATGAAGATGGAAGATAAAATTACGGGATTCCAGTTATCCGTAAAGGATGTTATGAATGTCAGATCTGTCACAAAGAGATTACAGGAGAAACTTGGATACAGTTTTATTGTACAGGACTGGCTTTCTTTGAATAAGAACCTTTTTGCAGCTTTAAAATTAGAGAAAATAGTTATGACACTTGTTGTTTTTTTAATTGTTATTGTAGCAGCTTTTAATATCGTATCGACTTTGATAATGATAGTTATTCAGAAGACAAAGGAAATTGGAATTCTCAGATCAATAGGTTTGAGAAAAAAGGATATTATGGAGATATTTATGTATCAGGGAACTATAATGGGAATAATAGGGACTATTCTTGGAGTAATGGTAGGCATTCTGCTGTGCTGGGGTCTTGGGAGGTATGAATTTCCAATAGATACTGATGTTTATATTATATCATCACTCCCTATAACAATTGATTACTTTGATGTTATGATAATTGCTGCTGCTTCGGTTCTGATTTCATTTATTTCAACTCTTTATCCTGCATACAGAGCTTCAAAATTGGTTCCTGTGGAGGCAATAAGATATGAATGATATTTTAATAGAAGTAAAATCATTAATAAAGGTTTTTAAAACAGAAGCTGAAGATCTCGTAGTACTCGATGGATTGGACTTCAGTCTTAAAAAGGGAGAATTTGTTTCTATCGAAGGACCTTCAGGCAGTGGCAAAAGCACTTTTCTTCATATTATCGGTTCCCTCGATAAGCAGACAGGTGGAGATGTGAGGATTTTGGGAAAAGATATATCAATCCTTAAAGATAATGAACTCTCTGTTATGCGAAACTCTTCCGTAGGTTTTATCTTTCAGTTTCACCATCTCCTTCCGGAACTGGATGCAAAAGAAAATGTGATGATACCATTGTTGGTTAAAGGATGTTCAACCAGAGAAGCAGCAGTTATTGCAGAAGATATTCTATCGAAAGTTGGACTTTCAAAAAGACTTACACATCAGCCTTCACAGCTTTCAGGAGGTGAAAAGCAGAGAGTTGCAGTTGCAAGAGCTCTTGCAAATAAACCGCCGATTATTCTTGCCGATGAACCAACAGGTAATCTTGATCTGAAAACAGGGAATATTATTCTTGATATTCTTTTGGATCTCGCTTCAATATATAATATTGGGGTAGTCATTGTTACACACAATCATTCAATAACTCTGGCAAGTAAGAGGAAATTGAATTTGATTGATGGAGTTTTATTAAATGCAAATTGAGTGTTATTATTGTCATTCTAAAGAGGATTTGAAGAAAAAAAATATTTGGAAAGGAAAAAATATAATTGAACTGTATATCTGTGATATTTGTCTTATCAGAAAAAGAATTGAATTGAAGTGTTCGAATTGCGGATCAAATATATGTGATTTTGAAGAAAGAGGATTACTCGGCTGTTCCAGATGCTATGATGATCTATCTATATTTATTTCGGATATTGTAATTTCATATCAGGAACTTTAAATATGACTGATTTTGATAACTGGTTTGCAAAACTTTCTTTTTCAACTCCAAAATGGTTTGCTAAGCAGCATAGAAAAGTTGTTTACAGCACAAGGGTAAGGCTTGCAAGGAATTTTAAAGACTTATGTTTTCCTCACATTGCCGACGTGGAAACAAAACAGAAGATCTTTGAAAAAGTTAGCAATGCATTGTTAAAATATAATTTAAAAGAAGCAATGCTTTGGGAGTTGGAGAAGAGTGAAATTTCTTTACTTTTTGAAAGAAATATCATTAATTCACAGCCGGATATATATTCGTATCTGCTGTTGTCCATGGACGAGATGTATTCGGTTTTGATAAATGATGAAGATCATGTAAGAATTCAGGTTCTTTTTCCCGGTTATAGATCTAAAAGTGCTAAAGTAAAAGCAGAGGAAATATCCGATGAACTTGAAAAAGAATGCGATATAGCAAAATCTGAAAAACTTGGTTATCTAACTTCCTGCCCTTCAAATACAGGCAGCGGAATGAGAATTTCATATCTTCTACATATTCCGGGACTGTTCCTCTCGGGAAAACTTGATAAGGTTATTTCGGCAGCAAGTCAGTGTTCACTGATATTCAGAGGAGTTTTTGGGGAAGGTACAAGAGCAATCGGCTCATTTTGTCAGCTGTCAAATAATATTACACTCAGAGATAAAGATGATATAATTAATAAAATTAATCATTTTTGTGAAAAATTGATTGACTATGAATGGTTTGCAAGAGAGAGGATTGTGCGTTACAATAAAAATTTTTTAGAAGACATAGTAATAAAAGAAAAGGAAAATTTAATGAATTCAAATATAAAAGATATTGAAGTTTTAGATGCTGCAAAAAGTATTTCTATGTTAAAACTTGGTGTTGATCTGGGGATAGTAGATGATATAAAAGATGATACTTTATCATTTCTCTACTTTTTCCTCAAAAAAGCTCACATTCACTTTTCAAATTATTCAGAAAAAAATTTAAAAGTTTCAAATATTATCGAGTCCTTTGAAAAAACCGGGGGTGTTTCATATGGATAATGAGAACTTCACTTTAAGATATAGAAAAATGATGATGGGCGCTCAAAAGATTGCCAGGATAAATAAAAGAGGCTATTACTCAACTCTTGACATATTACTGTCAATGCTCAACGAGACAAATTGTTTTGCAGTAAAAGTTCTTCTGAGAATGGGAATCGATATAATTTCACTGAAAAAAATTGTTACAGCAAAGATTTACAATGAAGAAGCCTTTAAGGAAACTCCTCGTTATGCGGTAGAGTTGAAAAATCCGGTACCGACAATTGAAGTTGAAAAAACCGTTCAGGGTTCGATGAAGCAGGCTGAAAATCTCGGGCATATGTTCATAGGTACGGAACATCTTCTTCTTTCCATGTTGAGTAATATTAAATCAGCTTCAGGTGAAGTAATGAGATCTCTTAATATCACTTTTGAACAGATGATCAGGGAATTGGAAAGATTAGCGGCAGAAACCGATTTGTCTAAAAAAGAAACGCATGGTGCTAAATCCGAAAAATCTAGAGAGACCGGTGAAGAAGATGAAGAAGATAAACACACACTTGAAGATTTCTGCCGAAATTTAACGGAATTGGCTGAAACAGATAAATTGGATCCAATTATAGGAAGGGAAAAAGAAATTGAAAGGGTAATACAGGTTCTTTCAAGAAGGAGAAAGAACAATCCTGTACTAATAGGAGAATCCGGTGTTGGAAAAACTGCAATTGTCGAAGGTCTTGCACAGAAAGTTATAGAAGGGAAAGTTCCTCCTTCTCTTCTTGGAAAAAAATTCTTTCAGTTGAATCTTGCATCTGTTGTTGCAGGAACGAAGTACAGAGGTCAATTTGAAAGCAGGATGAAACTTATCATAGAAACCTTAAAAAGCAGGGAAGATGTAATCCTGTTCATCGATGAAATTCATACAATAGTTGGAGCCGGATCTGCTGAAGGATCACTCGATGCTTCACATATTTTGAAACCTTCTCTGGCAAGAGGGGATATAAAATGTATTGGAGCAACTACGGTTGTTGAATATCATAGATTTTTTGAAAAAGACGGATCATTAAAGAGAAGATTTCAACCAATTCTTGTCGAAGCTTCCGATATTCAGCAGACAATTGAAATACTTAAAGGGCTTAAAGAAAAGTATGAAGATCACCATAAAGTTCTCTATGATGAGGATGCGTTGAAAACTGCAGCTCTTTTCTCTGATAGATACATAACTGACCGTCATCTTCCGGATAAAGCCATTGATGTGATAGATGAAGCAGGAGCAAGAGTGAGATTATCGGTTATACCTCCTTATCCTCAGCTTGCAGAAGATAAAACAAAATTAAAAGAGATAATTGAAGCAAAAATTCAGTCCGTATCGAATCAGATGTATGAAAAAGCTGCTGAATTCAGGGATAAGGAAATCAAAATCAGAAGTAATATTGAGAAAAAACAGAAAGAATGGCTGAACATGGCTGATAAGATAATTCCGAATGTTACTGAAAACGATATTAGAGAAGTTATAAGTATGTGGACGAATATACCTCTGCAGAAACTCCAGGAAAAAGAACAGGATAAATTGATGAATCTTGAAAAACAACTCGGCGATAAAGTAATCAATCAGGATGAAGCAATCATAGCTGTCAGCAGGGCTATTAGGAGAGGTAGAATGGGATTGAAGGATCCCAAAAGACCTCTTGGATCTTTTTTATTTCTCGGACCGACAGGAGTAGGTAAAACAGAATTAGCAAGATCACTTGCTGAAGTTCTTTTTGGTTCCAAGGATGATCTTGTAAGAGTGGATATGAGCGAATATATGGAGAAATACTCTGTTTCAAGACTTATCGGATCACCCCCGGGTTATGTAGGATATGGAGAGCAAAGCCCTATTGTCGAGAGAATAAGAGTGAAGCCTTATTCTGTTGTATTATTTGATGAGGTTGAAAAGGCTCATGTTGATGTCCTTAATATAATGCTTCAAATTTTAGAAGAAGGAGAGATAACAGACAGTCTTGGTCGAAAAATCAATTTCAAACAGGCAGTTGTCATTATGACCTCAAATATCGGAACTAAAGAGATAACAAGATCAAAACCTCTTGGATTTGCTTCTGTTGCAGGTGATGTTGACTACATAAAAATGAAAGAAGATATTCTCTCTGAACTTAAGAGATTGATCAATCCTGAGATTATTAATAGAATTGATGAGGTGGTTGTTTTCCAGAGATTGAACAGAGAAGATATGGTGAAAATAGTTGATCTTGTTTTTGCGGAAGTAAAACAGCGTGTAGAGGAAAAGGAAATAACAATTAGTCTTTCCGAGAAAGCAAAGGAACTTCTCGTCGAAGAAGGATATGATCCCTCTTATGGAGCAAGACCCCTAAGAAGAACTTTTAGAAGACTTCTTGAAGATCCGCTGGTAGAAGAACTTCTCAAGGGTAATATTAATGTTAACGATAGGATAATTATTGAAAGAGATGGTAATAAAATTAAATTCATTAGTTTAAATAAAGAAGAAAAAGAAATTGAAGTTGAGAAAAGGTTGTAATCGATGAAAAAATTTTCTGCTATTATTATATTAGTATCTATCCCTATTGCAGTATTTGCTTCTATAATTGGTCAGATAAATGTAGAGGGAAATGTAAGAGCGCCAGACCATATGATTTTAGGCATATCCGGTTTAAGTATTGGAAGTGAATATTCGGATTTTCTCGTCAGTGAAGCTATTAAGAAACTTTACAAAGAGGATCTTTTTCAGGATATAAGCATCGACAGTGTGCATATTTCCCCGGACAGTGTAAAGCTGAATATTAGGATTGTTGAGTATTCAACTCTTGATAACCTGTATTTAAGTGGTATGAGAACAATTGGGGAGTCTGATCTCAGATTATGGTTGAGACATCACAGCATGGACAGTTTGACACAGGGTAACTGGGTTGATGCCCCTTATAAAGGAAGAACCGTAACGCCGAGAAAATTGTTGTTATGGAAGGATTACCTTCTTGAGATTTACAGGCAGAAGGGATTTGTTGGGACATATATCGAGATTGAATTTTCCGAACCGGGAATTAATGGTGAAGTTGATGTTTTCATTAATATAAGTGAAGGAAAGAAAATCACAATTTCTAATATAATTCTTTATGGAGTTGTCTCACTGCATTCTTCGGATATCCTGAACTCAATCAATAACAGAGAATGGGGATTTTACGGATGGAACGGATGGAAGAATATATTTAGGTTCGGTCTTTTCAGAAAAGGTATGTTCAATCAGAGTATTTTTGAATCCGAAGATATTAGTTCGATAGAATTGTTCTATAAAAATAGAGGTTTTCCGGACGCTAAAGTGGATAGTTTTATTTACACCTTCAATGAAGATTCAACTTTATTGACAATAGGTGTATTTATCTTTGAAGGCGAGAGGATGTTTTTTGGAAGTTCAAACTTTAGCGGTAGTGAATTTTTTGTAGAAGATAATTTGAAAGATTATCTCGCTTATTCTACCGGTGATGAATTTTCTCTTGAAAAGATTAACAAAACTCAGCACAAGGTAATGCAGCTTTATGGTGACAGTGGTTATATCTATGCAAGATTAAATCCCGTACAGACAAGACGGGAAAGTATTATCGATATAAGCTGGGAAATCATAGAAGGTCCTAGAGTTAAAATAAGACTGGTTGAGATATATGGAAATATGAGAACTAGAGATAAGGTAATCAGGAGACAGGTGACAATACTACCAGGTGAATATTTTTCAATCTCTAAACTTAGGTTAACTGCTCAGAGGATATACAATCTAGGATTTTTTGAAAATATTTTTCCGGATATAGCTACGGTCGATTCCTCGGGAACCGAGATCGCATATGCTGATCTTCTTATCAATGTAATCGAAAAAAGATCAGGACAGATAAGAGGGGGTGCAACTTATTCTCATAATGGAGGAATAGGAGTTTATGGACAATTTTCAATACCGAACTTATTTGGCAAAGGGGAGATGTACAATCTTCAACTGGATTTAAATTCAAAAATGTGGAATGTGGAGGTAGGATATACTGAACCCTGGATTTTTGATACACCATGGTCTGTTGGAGGAAGAATTTTTGCTACAACTTATGAAATGGATTATTATAAGTACAGAAAAATCGGTGGATCAATCAGTGCCTCAAGACCCTTGAAATATTTGGGATACTTCAAATTTTACAGCAATTACACATTAGAAAGAGTAGATGTGGAGATATTTGATGCCGAAAATGCAAGCGATTATGTTCTCGATCAGGAAGGAGTGAATTATTTAAGCGAATTAAGTCTTACATTTTTAAGAGATTCAAGGGACAAGTATTTCAATACGAGCAGAGGTAGTTTTTTTTCATTGAGAACAAATATTGCAGGAGGTTTTCTCCAGGGAGATATTAATTTCAGAGAACATATTACTGAGGTAAGATGGTATTTTCCACTTCATATTAAAACTGTTAATTCTACAATACCTACCAGTGCTTTTATGTTGAAGGGTAAAGCAGGAGTCATATCAAATGTTTATTCTCTTGAGATAGGTGATATCCCTATTTACAGGCTTTACAGACTTGGAGGTGTCGGAGACTGGGGTGTAAGAGGTTATGATGATTTCAGTATCGGACCTGTTGATGAAGGGAAAGTTATTGGAGGATCAACTGCATTATTATTCAATGCAGAATATTCTATGCACTTCGGAGATATGGCGAATCTACTTGTATTCGGGGACATAGGGAATGCATGGAGAAATCCTTATTCTGTTGATTATGAAAATGGTCTCGGAGATCTTTATAAAGGTGCAGGTATCGGATTCCGATTGAATATACCGATGATGGGTGTAATGGGAATTGATTATGCTTATGGATTTTCAAGCAAAGAATGGATTCCTCATATTCAGTTTGGAATGTCTTTCTAAAGTAATTTTTAATATAAGAGGTTGACAATGAAAAAAAGAATCTTGTTGGTTTTTTTGTTTATTACAATATTGTTCAATATCCTGCAGTCCGAGAAAATCGGATATGTTGATATTGACAGAATTTTCCGTGAATACAGTGCAATGAATGATGTCAGCATACAGCTTCAGCAGCTTGAAGAAAAATGGTTGAAAGAAGCTGATGAAAAGAAAAGAGACTGGCTGAATGACAAGGTAAACCTTGAGACCGAATCTGTTACACTTTCAGAAGAGGAAATTTCCCGAAGAACACTGATAATTCAGCAGAAGAGAGAAGATTATGAGAAATTTGTACAGCAGATATGGGGTGACAATGGTCTGTATCAGCAAAAAACAGAAGAATTGACGGCATCACCCATTGCGCAGATCAATCAGATGATACAGGAAATAGCTGAATTAAATGAATACAGTCTTGTGATAAATGCAATGCCCTCTCTGATATTGTTTGCACAACCGGGATCCGATCTGACAGGTGATATTTTATCAAGATTAAATGCCGATTATGCAAGTATTATTGACACCACACTGATAGAGAAAACAAAGATGATTATACTTTCCATAATACCAATAACCGCTGATGCAAAAAGTTCCGGGATTTCCCAGAGCGTAAATTCTTTTGTACGGGCAATTTTTTCAAACATTACAAAATTGGATCTTGTTGAAAGCAGTAAAATTTCAGATGCTTTGACTCAGATAGGAGTTACTTCTATCGAGAATATAAATGAATCACAGCTTGCTTCTCTTGCTACTTTTCTTGAAGCTGAATATGTATTGACAGGGACTATTTCACAAATTCAGGATCAGTACATTCTTAAGCTCAATGTTTTTTCAGTTTCATTGTATGGTGACCTGATAAATGTTGAACAGAGTTTTAGCGGTGTTGACAAACTCGAGATGATTGTAGAACTTTTAGTTTCTGATATTGCTTCATCAATCTGACTACTATAATTTAACAAAACGGAGATTGATATGAAGATACACCTGAGGGATATTTCTGGTTTTATTGAAGGGAAGATGACAGGAGATCCTGATTATGAGGTATTTGAATTTTCTTCACTGAACAGGGCAAAAAAAGGTTCTTTGACATTTTATAACGGAGATAAACAGGAAAAAGTGAGAGAAGCTGTTGAAAATGGTGCAGTGGTAATTTGCCAAACTGAAATTGAAGTTCCAATTGGTATCAAAACAGAAGATCCTTATTATTCTTTTGTTAAACTGCTGGAAAAATACAGACCTGAAAAAAGACCATCTCCTTGTATAAAGAAAACTTCTGTAATAGGAAAGAATGTAAAAATCCGGGAAGGAGTTTATATTGGTAACTATGTAACCATTGGGGATAATGTAGAAATTTGTGAAAATACTGTTATTGAAAATTTCGTTTTTATTGACAATGACGTGAAAATCGGGGAACAATGCCTGATAGAGGATAGAGTAACTTTGAGGTCGAAAACAGAGGTTTACAACAGAGTGATCATACATTCAGGAGCAGTTATCGGAAGCGATGGATTTGGTTATATAAAAAAAGAAGGCAGAAATGTAAAAATTCCCCAAATAGGGGGTGTAGTGCTTGAAGATGATGTTGAGATCGGAGCGAATACAACTATTGACCGTTCTATGCTTGATAAAACAGTGATCGGGAGCGGAACGAAAATAGACAATCTTGTGCAGATTGCTCACAATGTACGAATTGGTAAGAATTGTCTTATCGCTTCTCAAGTAGGAATAAGCGGTAGTACAAACATTGGAGACAATGTCATGCTCGCAGGGCAGGTAGGGATTGCAGATCATTTAAATATCGGGAATGATGTGATAATTCTTGCTAAAAGCGGTGTATCAGGAGATATTCCTGATGGACAGATATTATTTTGGATACCAGCCTTAGAAGCAAGAAAATCAATGAAAATAATTGCTTCCTTGAAAAGAGTCCCGGAACTTTTGAAGAAATTCAGAATAGTAGAGAGAAAAGTTAAAGAATTAGAAGAAAAATGATGGTGACGATTTGATAAGCAGGCACAGCATTTCTAAAGAAATCGAAATATCAGGATTGGGAATTCATACCGGAGAAAAATCAAAAATCAAATTAATCCCTGTTGATGATGGAGGGATAATTTTTTCCCACAATGGCATAAAAATTACTGCTGATTATAATAATGCTGATGCAGATTCAAGATGTATGTCCTTAAATAGAGAACAATCAAGAATAATGCTTGTCGAACACCTCCTGTCAGCACTGTGGATGACCGGTGTAAGCGACGTACTTATCAAGGTGTATGGAAAAGAATTGCCTTCTCTCGATGGAAGTGCTATGACTTTCATCGAGAATATCAAAAAAGCAGGAATAATTGATTTAGGGAAGATCTGGGAAAGAGAAAGTCTTCTTCACCCTGTAAGAGTTACGGATGGAAATTCTGAATTGATATATTTCCCCGATTCTGAGGATTCACTTGATATTACAGTTCACCTTTCATACGAAGAACCAGGATTGAAGTGTGAATTTTTCACAGTAGATGCTTATGATAAAGACATTATCACTACACTTGCTTCTGCAAGAACATTTGCTTTTGAAAGTTGGATTGATTCATTAAAAGATAGTGGACTTATTAAAGGAGGTTCACTGGATAATGCACTGGTCTTCGGAAAAGATGGAAGAATCATTAATGAGGACGGATTGAGATTTGAAAAAGAATGTTCAAAACACAAAGTTCTCGATCTTCTCGGAGATTTGATGCTGTACCCGAGAAGATTGACCGGAAGATTGATATCTTTTTATCCGGGTCATTTACTGAATCTGAAATTTTTAAAAACACTTGCAAAGGAGACACAACATGTCTGAAAAAAAACATCTTGATATAAATGGAATTATGAAATTACTTCCTCACAGGTATCCCTTTCTGCTTGTCGATAAAATTTTGGAGATATCTGAAAATAAAGTCATCGGAATTAAAAATGTTACGGTAAATGAGCCTTTTTTTCAGGGACATTTTCCCGGACACCCTATTATGCCCGGAGTATTGATCGTTGAATCAATGGCTCAGGTTGGTGGATTTCTTCTTCTGCATAAAGTAGATAAACCTGAGGATAAAGTACTTTATTTTTTGGGTATAGACGGCGTCAAGTTCAGAAAACCCGTTCTCCCTGGTGATATCTTAAGACATGAACTTACTCTTGATAAATTTAAGCATGGAATTTGTAAAATGAAAGGCAGAGCGACTGTTGAAGGCACTCTGGTTTGTGAAGGTCTTTTTACTGCAACGATCATTGACAAATGAAAATACACCCGACAGCGATTGTATCGGAAAGAGCAGAAATAAGTAAAAATATCGTTATTGGACCATTTTGCATAATACATGAAAATGTCAAAATTGGTGAGTTTACCGAGATAGGTTCGTCTGTTGAAATATTTCCAGGAACATCAATAGGTAAAGGGAATATTATTCATAAGAGTGTAGTTATCGGTGGCAATCCTCAACACCTAAAAGACAGCGATGCAAAAACAACGGTTCAGATAGGGAATGATAACATCATAAGGGAATTTGTCACTATACACAGAGGAACATGTGAGGGAGGAGGGAAAACCATAATTGGGAACAGTAATTATTTGATGGTGGCTGTTCACATCGCTCATGACTGCAAACTGGGTAATAATATTATTATAGTCAATGAAACAGCACTTTCCGGGCATATAAATGTACAGGATAATGCAAGTATAAGCGGTCTTTGCCCCATTCATCAATTTATTAGAATTGGCAGTTATTCTTTTATAGGAGGGGGATACAGAGTTAACAAAGATATATGGCCCTTTGGTCTTGCAATAGGAGAACCTATAGGTATGACCGGATTGAATATCATTGGATTGAGAAGAGGGGGATTTAAAAGGGACGTAATTGCAGAGTTGAAAAAAGCATACAGGATACTCTTTGAAGAAGGAGATCTTAAGTTTGATGAAAAACTTACTGAAATTGAAAATACTTGTGCACCATTAGATGAAATCAAACTCCTTATTGAATTTGGGAGAGACAAGAGCAAGATGGGACTGGCAGGAAGAGGGAGGAGAATATAAAATGAATATCGAACACCGATCAACGATTTAGGATTTTAGAAGAAAAAGAAAAAAATGGATAAATTTGATTTAGAAAAACGATTGATTGAATTTTCAGTCCTTATAATTGAAATTGTAAATGATATGCCTAATTCAAAAGCAGGGAATCATCTGTCAGGACAATTAATTCGTTCTGGAACATCAGTTTCTCTTAATTATGGTGAAGCACAGAGCGGAGAGTCGAGGAAAGATTTTATCCATAAGATGAAAATTGTTTTAAAAGAATTAAGAGAAACATATATCTGTCTGAAAATAGTCCACAAAACAAAGCTATACAAAACAGAAAATAAAATTGCAAAAGCCAAAAATGAGAATGATGAACTGATTTCGATATTTGTAAAAAGTGTTGAAACTGCTAAAAATAATCTAAATCATTGAAAATTCATTATTCACAAATAAATCAAAAATCGTTAATCGGTGTTCCTTGTTCTTAAATCAATTATTTAACTTTATCCTCTAACTTGTTACTTGCAACTTTCTTCTTTTTTAACTACTATCTTTTTAAATGAATCTTATCACTTTCATTTTGTTATAATTGGAAAATATTGAAAAATTTATTTTCAAAATCCGGTTTGACCATTGGGCTTCTATGCCCGGGTGGCAATGGAGCAACTCTTTCCTCACTTTCACTGCATTATATTAAAAGAGAGTTGTCGGAAAAACCGGGATATTTTGCGGATTTCATTTTAAGAAGAAGTATGAGATACAGGGGTTTATTATCCGGCAGAACAATTGATAAATTTGATATTCTTGCAATTACGACAAGCTGGGCAG
>CBDUTX010000026.1:0-12506 GCA_965370235.1 uncultured Desulfuromonadaceae bacterium
GGAGGAGCAATAAAAACTCCATTTGCAAGATATTGTGCAATTTGTGGTTTGGATTTTAAAAAAAATGAAAAAAAACTTTAACAACTAAAAAGGAGGTTAATATATAAGTGATGTTTTTTTCAAATGAATTTAAACTTATATCAGAGGAGGAAAGATGAAGAAAGTAATCATGTTTTTTTTGCTGACAGCTTTTGTTCTATCATTGAATGCTTCAATGCATGACGACATCATGGCAGGGATGTATTATCAGCAGGATGAGCCAGTTGGTATCAGAGAAGTTCAATTACCTGCTGATTTTGACTTTGAAAAAGCAAATCAAGAACTCCTGCAGGCAAGAGAATCAGGAAATATTGAAAAAGCAAATCTTCTATCATTGCAGATTAACACCTATTGGCTTGAGAACAGAGTTGAAACTACTCACCCTACAACTCATGGAATGGGTGAGAGCAATGAAAGCATAATGTATCGGAATAATGAAGAGAATTCACACAGAACTCCACCTTCAAGTCCTGACTGGTGGGATGATGTCAGGATAGATCCGAGAAACGGTATTAGGGGGACAGATTTAGTATCACTTAGCACCGGAGAACTGTACTGCATATCGAAATATTATGATTCAGGGGATGATTGTCTACTGATAAGAAGATCGGTTGACGGCGGACTTACATGGACTACATTTTGGGATTTCAACTTCGGCAGTTTTTCGGTTACATCCCCGACGATAGTTGAATGTCATGATACTCTTATCATATCTTATGTATTATATCATACAGATTACTATACATGGACAATTGTCTCCACTACCGGTAATGCTCTTAATGCCATTTATGTCGGATCAGCTTCAGGTCATGATGATGGAGCTATTGTTGATTTCAGTGTCTGTACAGACGGAGCTACATATCCTGGTGCCTATGTATATGCAACATGGGCTGAACAATGGGGTGGAAGTCCTTTCGACAGTACCCGTATAATGTTTGCAAGATCAAGCGAACTCAATGTTGGTACATGGGAAATTGGACCGGATAGATTAGCATATTCAACAACAGGAAGTAATAATATCTATTTTGATTATACGAGAATTGTTCATGGTCAAGGTAGTAATATTCTCTTAGCTGCTCATCTTCATCCAAATGCATATCCTGGAACATATGATGAATATATTTTAGGATTTTTGTCAACTAATTTTGGACTTGCATGGGGAGGTTTCATGGCAATAACTCCTTTTAATAATGGAATTGATGAATATCAGCCTTCCATTGCAGGTTCTCATACAAATCCAAACTGGGTATGCCTGACAACAATTTCTGATATACCAAGTACATATTTCAGAATAAATAATTACTATTCAACAGATAACTGCGCAAACTGGACAGGTATAAATTGGATAGGTCCGGAAGAAAATTTCTTTCCAGATGTATGGGTTGATGACAACAGTACAGCATTTTTCGGAGCTTCCAGAAAGGATCTGTCATCAACTGAAGAAGTGAGATATAAACAGGGAGATATAAATGATCCAACTTCATGGACTACTTCACTCCGTGTAAATGATGATGATGCAAATCTGAGCAATAGTTACGGTCCTTCAGTTGCATATAACTATGCATCCGGAGATGCTATTATGGCATGGACAAATTTTGTAGGAGGTTACAGTATTTGGTTTGATGATCAGAGTTGGTCTGTCGGTGTTGAAGAGACTCCTGTTGAAATTTCAGGTGGGATGATTGTACTTGCACCTAATCCCTCAAAGGATTTTGCAACTCTGTCTTATTCTGTAGTTAATGAAGGTCTTGTGAATATCTCGATATACGATGCTTCAGGCAGAATGGTCGAAAATCTGTTAGATGCAGTTGTGCAGACAGGACAGCACAGTCTTACGATAGATAATGAAAATCTGGCAAGCGGTTTCTATCTTTTACGTATTGTCACTCCTGATGGTGTCAATACTGAGAATATGAGAGTTGTTAAGTAAATAAATATTATTTATAGATAAAAATTAAGGGGATGATCTCATCCCCTTTTTTTTATTTTATATAAAATTCTGTTTTTTCTTTTATTCAAATCAAATTGAATATTTGAATCCAAATGATAAATTTTCTCTACATATCCAAGGGCTTTGTGAAAGTCTTTTACTTTATGCTCGTAGTATTTAGCAAGTTCAATAGCTGCAAATGTATTTTTTCTTATAACTAACTCCTTCCATATATCAATGGCTCTGATCCAGTTTCCCTTCCTTTTATAGAATAAGCTCAGTATTTCTCCGGCTTTTAAATCACCATCAGAAAATGATTCCTCAAGATAAAGTAGTCCCTTTTCATCTCCCCCGGACAGAAGATATCTTCCGAGATTTGTTCTGTCAAAAGTGCATTTGATTAAATTATCTGTTTTTTTAAAATCTTTCCTTTGGTTGATAATGTTGTTTATTACTTCGAACAATTTAACGAGAGAGAGGACATCCTGATAATTATGTTTGAAAATATCATATAGTTTTGATGTTTCTCCGGTTTTCAAGTAGTTAAAATATATTTCGGGAACTTCAAAACCGCAAACATCATCTATTCTGCGGATACCGAGTACTTCTCTTTCAATATCACCGAGAGTACAGCTTCCTATTATCTTTCTCCACAATCTCCTCGAATGGTGGAGAAGGTCGATTTGATTTTCAAGTTCGAAGTACTCTCCATTCAAAAGGAATCTGTTTTTCAGAATATGACTGTCATATGTTTTCCCGTTGTATGAAATATATAGTTTTTCTTTCCTGAATATTTTTCTTATATAATTTAAAAAATCACTTTCTCCTGGATAATCACTTACAAAAACCTGTTCAAGAACCGTTTTATTTTTTTCTATAAAGGCAAAACCGACAAGAAATATAAAAGTACCGGCTCCTCCTGAAAGACCTGTTGTCTCAGTGTCGAAAAAAATCAAGTCCTCGGATTTAAAATCTTCGGGAATAAATGAAGAGTTAAAAAAATCCGATGAGGATAAATCATCATAGATAATTTTTCTTTTTCTGTAAACATACCTGCCTATTCTTTCCCATTTATTTAGATGAATGTTATCTGTTTTTATCTTTTTTTTGCTGAATTTATTCTCAGAACCGATACCGGAGATGTTTTTCAGACGATTCCGGATTTTGTTTTTATCCGGCTTCATTTTTAACCCTGTCTATCCATGTAGTGATAAAATTTACAACGGATTCTTTTGGATTAAATCCATAGAGAAATTTTTCGTCAGAAGGACCAATACATGAAGGGCATCCCGTACTGCAGGGGCAGGAAGTAACGATATCCTGTACACCCTGTATAATAAATTCCAATTTGTCTAAAAAACCTTCTGATATTCCCGATCCTCCGGGATATGTATCATAAATGTAAAGAGCAGTGGTATTGAAGAAGTCATCTTTTAATCTCTCTGCAATACCGATATCTCTCGGATCACATAATATAAAAACGGGTGCAACATTTTTAATTACAAAACCCAGACGCTGTATTACAGTTTCCTTTTCAGTTTCGTTTACCTCTGAAAACGAATCACCAGATATGCTTCCTTCGACAAAAAGAAGGACTACAGCTCTTGTATTCATCTCCTCTGACGGAAGGTCTATTTCTCCAAAACCTATATTCTCATGGGTAAGATATTTGATTTTTTTGTATTTGGTTACTTCATTTCTGACAAGGACATCACCGATAACGATTTCAGATCCGAATTTATTGATTTTTGCATCTTCCTGGAGGACTTTAATATCAGTCTTGACAATTGAATCTGTATAGAAATTTGTTGAGCTCTCCTTGACGAAACACCTGAGGTTTTCTATATCGAGTATTTTTACTATGTACTGATTTCCGAGGTGAATATATATTGCACCATTGTAGAGCATCATCTTTGCCGAAGGTCTGTCCATTTCACCGATGATGTTGTTATTTCCTGATGTCGTGTCTATTATGACGACATGTCCAGTCGTTGAAGTTCTCAGAGATATTTTTTCAGCAGGATAAGACTGATCCGACCAGTACCATTTATCTTCAGAATATCTGATAAGACCTATATCTTCAAGGTATGAAAGGGAATCATTCCAATCAGAAGAGCGGGCATCCTCTTTGGAAAATGGAAGTTCAAAAACCGAACACTTCAGGTGGTCGAGTAATATGTAAATGTTATCTGCATCTATCCATGCAGATTCAGGCGACCTGCCGAAGAAGTACTCAGGATGATTTATTATGTATTGATCTATCGGTGCAGAAGAAGCTATCAGTATAGATAGTGAAATGTCATTTTTTCTTCCCGCTCTTCCAGCCTGCTGCCATGAGGATGAGATGGTTCCTGGAAAGCCTGCGAGAATAGAAGCATCAAGTCCTCCGATATCGATACCGAGTTCAAGAGCATTTGTCGATACAACACCACAAATAGTCCCCTCTCTCAGACCTTTTTCTATGGCTCTTCTCTCAAGAGGAAGGTAACCTCCTCTATATGAGGCAATTTCGATCCCGTGCCCTTTTCTGTAAAAATTATCAATAGATTTTTTTATATAACTTGCTATCAATTCTGTTCTCATTCTTGATCTTGCAAATACTATGGTCTTGATATTTGCCTTTAATAACCTAGATGCGATTTTCTGTGCTTCCTTTATTACACTTTTTCGTATCCCCTGTGCAGGATCTACAAGAGGAGGGTTGTACAGGATAAAATGTCTTTCCCCTGAAGGAGCGCCATTTTCATCAAGAAGAACGACATCCTCCTCGAGGATGTTCCTGGCAAGTTCTTTTGGATTTCCTATTGTTGCTGAACAGCAGATGAAAACAGGTTTCGTTCCGTAAAAATTTGCTATCCTCTTCAGTCTTCTGATAAGATTTGTCATATGTGAGCCAAAAACACCTCTGTATGTATGGATCTCATCTAATACAACAAACTTCAATGATTTCATTATCTTTATCCATTTCGGATGATTGGGAAGAATACCTGTGTGGAGCATATCCGGATTTGTTATGATTAACCTTCCGTTATCACGTATGGAAATTCTGATTGACCGGGGTGTATCACCATCGTAGGTGTAGATCTTCACAGGGAGATCGGCATTCAATGTAATGTCATTCAATTCAGCCTGTTGATCCTGTGAGAGTGCTTTTGTCGGGAAAATATAAACTGCTTTGTAATCCGGTTTTTCAATTAAAGTCTGGAGTATGGGAAGATTGTATGAAAGGGTTTTCCCTGATGCTGTAGGTGTAACTAAAACTATGTTTCTGCCTGCTCTTATATGTTCATAAGCAGTTCTCTGGTGTGAGTAAAGTTTATTTATACCTTTTCTTTGAAGAGCCTGAAGTAATTTGCTATCGAGTTCAGTCGGGAAATCGACATACTCTCCGTTACTTTTCGGGATTTTCTCCCAATGTGTAACAGAGGACATGAATGATCTGTCATTTTTTAATAATTCTATTACATTTTTTATATTCATATTGAAATCTGTTCTTAAACTATTTATTTTATACGGAATATCTTCTTTCATATAGCAGAAATAACATCAGTTGTTTTAATGTTCCAGAGGTGTATGGAACCTCTCTGGCAATTATTTTTGTATTCACAGAATTGACAGTTAGCTTTTTTTATCAAGGATCTGTCCTTGAAGTTTAAGAATTGATTTTCCCGACTTCTGTGAAATTATTCAATGATAATAAGCCATTAAATTAATGTCAACTTTTTCCGACATTCTATTTATGTTAATAAAGAATTATTGTATTTTGGTTTTTTTAGATATAGTATTGTATTAGGAAAATAAGTCATGAAAGAAAGTTTTATAATTTTCAAAAGAAGTGATCCTGAATTAGACAGGGTGTTAAAAGAATCTATTTATCCTGCCCTGAAATCCTGTGATTTAAAACCTATTCTCACTGAGGAAAATTTCAATGTTCAATTCAATAGGAGTAAAAAATTTCAGAATATTAAAAATGCAATTATTGTTTTAGCAGATATTACACATGATTTATATGATATATACTTTGAAATTGGTTTTACAATGGGTTGTGATAAAGTTGATAATCTTATTTTAATAGCCAATAAAAATCTTGATAAAAAAAGTCCAAACGACAAATCCAGCAGTAAAGAAAAACATATCAACCTTACAGGTCTTGATGTTCTTTATTGGGATAGTGATGATCTAATGAAATTCAGAAAAGAAATTGAGAAATTATTGATATCCCGGCTTCAGATGATTTCTTCATCCACAAATAAAACAATCTCTCAATGGGATGAAAATTGGTATTCGAGAAATCAGGCAACAGCTCTTTTTGGTTTAAAAAGATTTGGTAAAACAGGATTTATGGAAATCAGAATTACACTTTCTGATACAAAGATTGAACTATCCCACAGACAGCTTCTCGAAGCTGCTTATAATTCACAGATCACAACTTTTGGCTGGCCCATTGGTTGTGTTGTAAATGATATAAAACAGAGACGTCCAAGAGCGAGGAAGAACGGCATATTTGCTGAGATAGAAAATAAGGAAAGAGGTAGTTATGATTTCTGGGCTTTTCGCAGGGATGCCTCTTTTTACATTTTGAAAACTCTTTATGAAGATACAAAAAAATTTGGTTATGTAAGTTTAAATATCAGAATTGCAAGGATTGCCGAATCACTTATGTATGCATCAAATATTTATTCTTTTTTCAAACTTAATTCAACAGCTCCCCTGTTGATTGGTATAAGGCATGGAGGTTTAAAGGAAAGAATACTTACTGCAATTGATAAAAGATATCTTCACAGAAATTACAAAGCTGTGGAAGACAGTATATACAATGAAGTGAAAACAAATCTTCAGGAAATTGAAGATGATATGACAGGAGTTGTCCTGAAGTTTGCTCAACCTCTTTTTGTCGTATTTGATTTTTTTCATATTGACAGGAATTCTATAGAACCCATTGTAGAAAATTTTAAGAAAGGGAAAGTGCCCTAAATTCATTTTGAGAAACTTAATAATGCCTACTGACATTCTTTTAAAGCCAATTGGAATAATTAATACAATTTACAATGAACCAAAAGACATACCAATACAGGGTGTTTTTAAAAAAAACATACAGGGTAGAATAAAGATTTATCAGCAATTTACCGAGGGTTTAAAGGATCTTGAAGGTTTTTCCCATATTATTTTAATTTATTATTTTCATAGATCGGAAAAGGAAAAGACACTTGGAAAACCATTTCTTGAAAACACAGAGCACGGTATATTTGCAATAAGGAGTCCGAATAGACCTAATCACATAGGATTATCCGTTGTAAAACTTGAAAGAATTGAAAACACTGAAATTATATTTTCCGGAGTTGACATGCTCAATGAAACACCCCTCCTCGATATTAAACCTTATGTTTCGTATTTTGACACAAAAGTAAATGTAAAAAATGGATGGATAGATAAACATTTTACAGACGGGAAAATTCCTGATGACGTGATATTAAAATAATTAAATTAATTTTTGCAGATATTTTTTAAATATAAAGAGTAAATCCTGATAGTGATGAATAATATTTATCAACGTAGAATTTTTGAAATCTCTGCTGGGCTAATTCACCTGTACAGTGTGTAGGAGCAACGTTTTCTATTCTCTTTTCCTTGAAGTATTCAATGATTTTGTCAATTGACATTTCATCATGATCAATAAGGTGAAAACCGCCTAAAACAAAATTAATTCTTTCATCAGGAAAATTTGCAATAACACTATCGAGAATATTCACAATACCGGGATGAGAGCAACCTGTTAACACAGTTAACCCTTTTTCAGTTTTTATCACAAGTGATTGTTCAGGCATTGGCAAATCTTTGTAAGTGGAAGGTAATTCTCCTGTTGAGTAAATATTATTCTCAACTTTTGAAAATATGGGAATCTCTGTTATTTTACCGTCATTTGATATTATTTTATTTTTAAATTCATCTGAAAATCCCGGGCAAATATAGACATTGAGATTTTTTATCCGGTCAAGGAGAAACCATAAACCTCCTGTATGATCCCAGTGCTCATGTGAGATAAAAACGGATTTTATTTTTAATATGTCGACATCGAGATAATTAAGATTGTTTGAAAGAAGATTCCCTGCTTCTCCGGTGTCAAAGAGTAAATTTTTTCCAACAAGACATGAAAATCCCCAGCCTCCGGAGAGTTCCGGATCACTTACTTCATTGTTGAATATAATTTTAATTTCCATCTTCAATTATATGATAATTATTTTCACATTTTTTTGCAATGAATAATGTCCAATTTCACACCAAATATATTTAACAACAAATCACACAAATTTTCACAAATCAATACCAATACCCGCACCAAATCTGTTTAACAACAAATCACACCTGCCTGCTGCAGGCAGGCAAATAAATTAATTCAATAATTAATTATTTTATTTTGTTTATATTATTTATCAATATTATTGTGTTATTAGTGAGATTTGTTGTTTCAGTAATTATTAATATTTTTTAAACAACTAATTGCACCTGCTTTCTACAGGCAGGCAGAAAATCGAACAGATGATAAAATATTTTAAGTCTACTTTATCTTCCTAGAATGTGATAAGAGACTATAAGACCGGCGACTACAACACTTACCATACTCATCAATTTTATCAGTATATTCAAACTCGGACCTGATGTGTCTTTAAATGGATCTCCGACAGTATCACCAATTACAGCAGCTTTATGGGCATCTGAGCCTTTGCCTCCGAGATTTCCAAGTTCAATGTATTTTTTAGCATTATCCCATGCTCCTCCTGAATTTGCCATAAAAATTGCAAGTGTAAAACCTGTTACAAGACCCCCTATTAACAAACCGACAACACCGGCAACACCGAATATAAGTCCGACAACTATGGGAACTATAATTGCTAAAAGTGATGGAAGGATCATCTCTTTCTGGGCTCCCTTTGTTGATATGGAAATACAGGATTCATAGTCAGGATCGACAGTACCGTCTAATATTCCTTTGGTATTTTTAAATTGTTTTCTTACTTCCAAAACCATTGCATAAGCAACTCTTCCAACAGCTTTCATTGTCAGTGCAGAGAATACAAATGCAAGCATCGCACCTAAAAACATTCCGATTATCACGGAGGGATTCATTAGGTGAATATTGTAATAAATCATAAATTGCTCAAAAGTTGCTTCGGATGTTTTGATGACCTGACCCGCTATGGAAATTGTTATATTGCCTGTTCTTATCAGGCTTATTCTCACTTCTTCGATGTATGCTGCTATAAGGGCTAAAGCTGTCAGGGCAGCAGAACCTATGGCAAATCCTTTTCCTGTGGCAGCTGTTGTATTGCCCAAAGAGTCAAGATTATCGGTTCTCTCCCTTACTTCGGGAGGGAGTTTACACATCTCCGCATTTCCACCTGCATTGTCAGCTATTGGTCCGTATGCATCTGTGGCAAGAGTTATTCCCAATGTTGAAAGCATCCCGACTGCTGCAAAACCTATTCCGTAAAGACCAAAGGCATATAACTTAAATCCTCCTGAAAATATAAAAGCAAAGAGTATAGCCCCGGATATAGCAATAACCGGTATCATAGTTGACATCATTCCTGTTCCTATTCCATCGATTATAACTGTTGCAGGACCTGTTTTTGCATGTTCTGCAAGTTCCTGAGTCGGTTTATAATGAGATGAAGTGTAATATTCTGTCGATTTGCCAATAATAAAGCCTGCTGTAAGTCCTATTATAATTGAAATCCATATACCAATCCATCCTCCGATTATTGAATTACCGAGAATAGGGTTAAATAACAAGTAGGAGATTATACCTGAGAATATTACTATCATGATTGAACTGGCATTAATTCCTTTTCCGAGGGAATTCAATAATTGCTTCTGTCCGGCACCTTCTTTTGTTCTAACCATATAAATACCGAAAATAGAAAGAAATGCTCCCAGACCGGCTATTATCATCGGAGCTATGACCATGAGGATCTGCCCTCCTCCAAGATGAACACCTGCCGCAGCTCCAAGTGCAGCAGTTGCAAGTATGCTGGCTCCATAACTTTCATACAGATCGGCGCCCATCCCTGCAACATCCCCAACATTGTCACCGACGTTATCAGCAATGGTTGCAGGATTTCTCGGATCGTCTTCGGGAATCCCCTGTTCAACTTTTCCAACCAGATCAGCACCGACATCTGCAGCTTTGGTAAATATTCCACCTCCCACTCTTGCAAATAAAGCTTGAGTGGAAGCGCCGATTCCCGATGAGAGCATGATCACTGTTATTTCATTGAGACTATTTATGTTAAATATCATTTTTAGAAGAATAAATTTTAAACTGATATCAAGAAGTCCAAGTCCGACAACAGTTAAACCCATAACTGCTCCTGATCTGAAAGCTATCTGCAGAGCAGAATCAAGACTTACTCTTGCAGCATTTGTTGTTCTTGAACTTGCATAAGTTGCTGTTTTCATGCCAATAAATCCTGCTATAGCTGAAAAAAGACCTCCTGAAATAAATGCAAAAGGTATCCATGGGGATTGAACTTTCAGAATAAATGAAAGTATAGCGAAGAAAATAAAGGCAAAAACAAAAAATATTGCCACTATCTTGTACTGCTGTTTTAAATATGTCATTGCACCTTCTCTTACATATCTTGCAATTTTCTTCATTTGATCTGTTCCTGCATCTTTACCCATCATCTGTCTGTAGAAAATATAAGCAAAAATAAGTGCAATAAGTGAACCAATCGGAGTTATCCAGAAAAGATGTTCTACCCAGTTGTTGATCACTGGTTCTGTATGTCTGATAAGAGCATTAATATATAACATTATTTCCAAACCTCCATATTTTCCTTTAATATATCAATATTTGATTTATTACCATCCACTAATATAATTAAATCACCTGAAGATACATCAAATATTCCAGAGGATATCAGCGTTGCTGTTAGATTGTAAAGTATTTTAATTGCATGAATTTCTGATATGGCTTTTGCCAGTAAATTACCGGATATTTCGGGGAAAAGAACAAATATGGCTTTCATATGATTATTCTCCTTATCAGAGGATTTATTCTTGTTACGAATTCATAGTTAATTGTACTGCATTGTGCAGCAAGAGTTTCGATAGAGATATTCTCTTTTCCCTGTCTGCCTATAAGTACAGCTTCATCTTCTAACTGAACACCGGGGATATTTGTTACATCTACAATTGTAACATTCATACAGACACGACCTCTTACAGGAGCTCTTTCACCTTTGATTAGAACCCAGCCTTTATTTGAAAGAAGTCTGTCATAGCCATCGTAATATCCTATTGGAAGATATACAAGAGTTGATCTCGATGTTGTTTTATAACTACATCCGTAACCAATATAACTTCCGGAGGGAATGGTTTTTATCTGACTGATTTTTACCTTCCAGGACAGGACAGGCTTTAAATCGATTTCTTTTCCGATAATTTGAGCTGAAAGGTATGTTTCCTTGGAGGGCCATAGACCGTATAAAGATATCCCTATCCTCGCAAGGTTGAAATGAGTTTTTGGGAAAAGAATTGCTGCTGCAGAACAGGCTGTATGAAGATAGAAATTGGAATTTATAGAAGTTTTTATTTTCTCAGACAGCTCAATGAATTTTTTCAATTGTTCTTTTGCATAAAGATGCTCTGTTGTATCTTCTATATTTGCATAGTGAGTTGAAACACCTTTGAGTTCCAAATTCTTATGAATTTTTAAAATAGCTATAACATCATCGACTTGATTTTCCTGAAATCCCTGTCTGTTAGTTCCTGTTTCCAGTTTAAGATGAACAAGGGATTTTTTATCAGCTTTTATAGATTCACAGGATAACCTTTTTAAGGTGTCTATATTAAAGACAGTGAGTTCTATACCTTTTTCAATGGCAATTTTAAGGTCATTCATTTCAACATATCCTAAGCATATTACATGGATATCAGGATATTTTTCTTTTACTATAAGTGCTTCTTCAATAAAAGCTACGCAGAGTGTTCTTATCTTCTGTTCATAGAGAATATCGAGGATTTGGTGAAAACCATGCCCATAAGCATTTGACTTTATTACAGGAGCAAATACTGTTCCCGGGTTGAGTATATTTTTTAAGTTTTTAATATTTTCTTCAATGGCATATCGGTCTATTTCAACGTAACTTAATTTACTTATCGGCATATTTGTCCTCCGGTTCGGTATGTATCATTACTTCAATAACTGAAGGTATGTTTTTTATAATATGATCCTTGACCTTATGAGATATTTCATGAGCTTTTTCAAGTGATAATTTTCCATCCATTCTGATGTGAAGATCAACCCAGAATTCACCTCCAAGGTTTCTCACTTTCGGTTCCTCAACGGATAGAATTTCCGGGATTTCAACTGCTTTTTTAATTATAGTGTTTAAAAATTCCTGTGACGGAGATCTGTCAACAAGAGCATTTAATCCGGACAAAAAGTAGTCGACACCAATTTTACCTACAAATATTAAAATCGATATTGAACCAAAAATCTCGATAATATTCTTAACTTCAGGGAAGAACATAC
>CBDUTX010000027.1:0-12100 GCA_965370235.1 uncultured Desulfuromonadaceae bacterium
GTGAACCTTATTTAAAATTCGATTTGATGAGATTATTGTCTGATAAATTTTCAGAAAAATTCCCCGATGGAAGAATAGTAATTAATTCAAATGGAACACTAATTGATTCAAATAAATTAATAAAATTCAGCAATAATACTAGAAAAATTCTATATCATGTGATTTCACTTGACTCTGTTGAAAAAATACATAACAGAAGAAGAAAATTCCTCAATGGAAGGGGTTCTTTTCAAAGGGTTGTATCAGGAATAAAAAGTCTTAGTGATCTGTATTTCAAATATGAAATTAACATGGTTTTTGATACATCTTCTGCTCCTTACATTGATGTCTTTTTTAAATATTTAACAGGTAATCTCAATAAAAACACATTATCAGTTTCACTTCTTGTCACTGAAAAAAATAAACTAACTAAAGAACAAAAAATTGATCTACTCTCTTATCTATATAAAAAAGCCGATGAGTATAAAATCCAGTTAAGCGGACATCACAGACTTCTTCTTGGAACGGAGATACCTGCACTGCGCTGCAGAGCAGGTCTGAAAACTGTACTGATATCTAGTGACAAAAAGACATATTCCTGTCAGAGATTTGTCGGTAGAAATAATAATGCTGAATATTACAGTGGATTTAAAGATTTTTTAGAAATACAAAGCAACTACTCTCCAGATATTAAATGTTATCAAAAAGATTCAATTTGGATTGCAGAAAAACTGATCAGGCTGTATAGACAATTTTATCCACAATATCTTGAGATCACAGAACTTGACAGGATAATTTTTGGTGTAATATGAATTTAATAAAAAATAAGAACCAGTTATTTGATAAAAAAATATTAATAATGGGTTTGGGAACAAAAGACGGAGGCGTGGGATCAGTTGTATTTGCAAAAAAATATACCGATAAAATTACCGTAACCGATCACAATACACAAAAAGAACTGCAAACATCCATAGATAAAATTTCGAATCTGAATGTCAAAATAAAGCTTGGATTACATGATAAAAATGATTTTCTAAATACTGACATTATTATAAAAAATCCGGGAATTAAAAGAGACAATCCATATCTTAAAATAGCAGATGAAAATGGAGTGATTGTTGATAGTCCAATCGGTATTTTCACTGAACTTCATAACGGAAACTATATTGGAGTTACAGGTACAAAGGGAAAATCATTCACCGTCCATCTTTTGGAACATATATTCAAAAATTCAGGAAAAAAATGCATAGCTGCAGGCAATAACTGTATTTCCCCCCTCAGATATATTGATGATCCTGAAATTTTCTTTATACTGGAATTATCTTCATGGCAGCTTAGAGAAATAGGTTATCACAATTCTTCTCCGAACATCTCTTGCTGGCTCAACTTTTTCCCGGATCATATGAATTACTACAGTAATTTGGATGATTATTGGACTGATAAGTATAATATTACTAAATATCAGAAAAATACTGATATTATAATATTAAATTATAATGAAGAAAAATTCAGATCATTAAAAACAAATGCAAACAAGATTTACTTTTCAGGAAAGATGATAGATAAATTATCACATTATGAAGGAACATATATTGAAGATGATAAAATATTTTACAGAAATAAAGGTTCAAGTGAAAAAATAACAAACCTCGATGAACTCAAATCAGATATACAAATTGATCATAACTATGAAAACATATCAGCGGCAGTCTGCTGCGCTCTATCTTATGGAATTGATACAGATTCAATAATAAAATCCGTTAAAACTTTTAATTCTCTTTACCATAGATACGAAAAATTTCTTCACTGGAAAAAAATCAACTTTATAAATGATTCTGCGGCTACAACTCCTCAATCTGTAATAAAAGCTATTCGATCGGTTAAAATCAAACCCATTGTTCTCATACTCTGTGGGGGATGTTATAAGAACTTAAATTTTATATCATTGCTGAACTTAATATCAAATAAATGCGATAAAGTACTAATCTTTAAAAATGACTCCTGTTCTGAAAATGTAAAATTTTTAATGGAGAAATTAGGAATAGAAATCAAATATTCTGAAGTAGAAACATTACAGGAAGCTGTTCATTTTGGAATTAAATATCTTCTTAACAGAGGTAGTGGAACACTGCTTCTATCACCCGGCTGCAGCGGAGCTCCGTTTTTCAGGGATCTGTTTCAAAGAGGAGATATATTTAAAAAAGAAGTAAAATATTATATCAAAAATTTTACCAAAAAATGATATGTTGATTAGAGGTTTTGACATTATTTTATCTATTATATTGATAATTCTAACTCTTCCTTTAATTATTTTCTTATTATTTACAATCTCTATTTTCATATCCTATCCTCCTATTTACATCTCAGTAAGGCTGGGGCTTCATGGTTGCACTTATAAATATATAAAACTTAAAACAATGATCCCGGGAAGAAAGATTGGAAGAATTTTCTTTGAACAAAATAGATTGAATTTCTATGGAAATGCCCTGAGAAAATTCCATCTCGATGAATTACCTGAATTGTATCTTATTTTTTTTGGAAAGATGAGTTTTGTCGGACCACGCCCCCTTCCTGAAAAACTACTTACCGGGCTTAACAGCATTGACAGGGAAAGTGTTCTTCCGGGCTGGACAGGTCTTGCACAGCTTTCACTTGCAAAAAATGGAAAATTGAACAAAAGACATCAGATAAAATTGGACAGATATTATATTGAACATCGAAATATTATATATAATTTGAAAATATTAGTTAGAACTTTAATATTGACATTAAAAAACAGAGAAATCGATCTAAGTGTAAATTCTACAGATGATAGAAAAAAATTTAAAATTAATTTAGAAAATTGATCTATAGATTGTCAACAACCATACCGATCGCATAAACAGTCTTTTCAATATCATCTGCTGATATGCCATGATGGGTGATAAGTCTAAACTTTGACTGTCCGAGATTAAGTATCATCACTCCTCTTTCTTCAAGAGATGAAAGGAAATTCTCATCTGAAATTTTACTATTATCAAGTGTGAAATAGATGATATTTGTTTTAACAAGTGAAGGATCTATGTCTATAACATCAAATTTTTCAAGTTCATCCGCTAATTTCTGTGCATTTATATGATCTTCAATTAACCTCTCAATCATATCTTCCAGAGCAACTATCCCGGCAGCAGCTAATATCCCGGTCTGCCTCATACCTCCGCCCAATAACTTTCTGTTTCTCCTCGCTTTATTTATGAATTCAGAACTGCCGCATAAAACCGAACCTACCGGAGCTGAAAGACCTTTTGATAGACAGAACATCAAAGAATCCACATGTTTGGTGAATTCTTTTATGTCAATCTCAAGAGCAACACAGGCATTGAATATTCTTGCACCGTCTAAATGAAAAAACAGATTGTTTTCTTTTACAACTTCAGCAACTTTTGCAATATAATCTGCCGGAATCGGACTGCCGTAATAATAATTATGTGTATTTTCAATACAGACTACCCTGGTTCTCGGATAGTGAATATCATCTTGTCTTATTGCATCTTTGATTAATGAGATGTCAATTGTTCCATCTTCATTGTTTTTCAGTATATGCGGTTGAATACTTCCAAGGACAGCCATACCTCCTGCTTCATATAGAAACATGTGAGATTTGTCACCAAGTATGACTTCATCCCCCCTCTGACAATGACTTAACATGCTTATAAGATTCCCCATTGTACCGCTTGGTACAAAGACAGCAGCTTCTTTCCCCATTAGTTCTGCTGAATATTTTTCCAGTTTTATCGTTGTAGGATCATCTCCAAAAACATCGTCCCCCAATTCAGCATAGAACATCGCTTCATGCATTTCAAGGGTTGGCAAAGTTACCGTATCACTTCTTAAATCAATTATCACCAATTAAACTCCCTGTTTCAAACAATACAATTCATAAACAAGATATTTGAAATTTACATAACTATTATTAAAGACAGTTAATTATTGGTCAAGAAAAAAGATGCATTCATAATATTAAAAAAAATTTTTAGAATAGAGATTATAATAATTTCCCATACTTAATATTATGCCCTTCAACTAATATTTTTCTTTCAATTTCGATTTATATCGTAGATAACATTATTATGCTCGAGAATTTTAATTTTTAAAGACTGTCAGATTCCAACCACTGAAGAGGATAAAATATATCAGGATATATAAGAGTTGAAATGAATTCAGCCCAGATATCATATCCTTTTGAATTAAGATGTATTCCGTCCCATGTCAGCTCTTCAAAAAGCCGTCCATAATCATCCGCAAATAGCATGTGCAGATCGATAAATCTTATAAAATATAAAACTGATATCATATCAACCATTTCCTGAAGATAAGTATTAACTGAATCAATTGAAGGATTGAGACGTGACAGGTTTCCCTGTATCGGAAGAATGCTGTGTACATATATCTCAGACATCGGATACTTATCAAAAATATTCTTAACAATCTGCTCAACACCCTGTGCAATAGTTTTTGCCGATCGTCTTCCGTCAGCAACATCATTGATCCCTATCATAATGAATACTATCGAAGGCTGAAGATCATAACAGGATTCTCTCAATCTTTTCAGAACTCCTGCATCATTTCCAATTCCTATTTTATCTGCTACAATTCCTCTATTGTAGACATTTGCTTCTGGAAAATATTTATCTAAAGGAAATCCCTGTATTATTGAATTTCCAATAAATACTATCCCTCCGGGAGTGATACTGCAGTTCTCGGCAAGAAACACTTCTATTCGTCCATAATATATATCACACTGTTCCTGACAGAAAAATTGATTGCCATATTCATCTTCAATAACTGAAAAAAAATTAATAAATATTAAAATAAATGAAAAAAGACATACCATAAGTAGTATTTTACCAACAATATACCACTACATCAATGAGAATTTGGATGTTGTTAAAAGATATTATTTATTAAATTTCCAACCACAAATATTACAACTTTCTAAATTCTTCTGTACTTTTGATCCACAGGATGGACATTTTTTTATTCCCTTAGCTTTTCTTAAAATAAAAAATATTATCAAAATTACAATTAAACTTATTGTCAACCCGACAGCGATAAGGAATCCACAGCAAAATGGAGTGCTTGTAAAAAATATTTTTTTTCCTAAATCCTGAAAAGAATCAATTTGCTGATAATTTGTGTACTTATAAATTGAATCCTTTTTAGCAGCAATAATCGATAATAATGTTATTATAATAGTAAGCACTTACATCTTTCCCCGTTATAGCTACATTCAGTATCATCTAATAAAAAGTTAATTATCATCCTGATAATAATTATATTGCTTTCCATTTTATTCGTATTACCTGATGAAAAGTAGCTTCCCGGTCTGTGAAAACACATCCCCTGCTTGGAAATTATAGAAATAAATCCCGGAGGTTGTAAAGTGTCCATATCCATCAGGGGATTCCCAGGTTACGGAATGTTCTCCCTCAATCTGTATTTCATCCACTAAGGTATACACAAGACGTCCACATGCATCGTAAATACTGAGTAATACCATATCATTCTCCGATAACAAGTAAGTGAATGATGCTCCTGAAGTGAATGGATTCGGATAACTCAGATAACAGCCATGGTTCTGATCACGTGATTCCTCGATCCCGACGAGATATAGCATAATATCCGCCAACGCTGTCAAACTGTCATCAGCTGTACTGTACAGCGTAAGTTGAAGATCATACTCTCCCTCAGTCATCCCTGTTGTATTCCACGAGGCAATAACTTCACTGTGCACCTGGCTCATTGATTCTACAATTAATGTCCAGTCCGAACTGCCGTCTTCAGCCCAGGAGATCCTGTACCTGTCAAATTCCACCGGATTACTTTCACCTGTATCCATCCATGCAGAACCGATTATATTAATATTATCATCAATCTGTCCCGATAATGGCTCGTCTATCGCAACCACCATTACAAGAGCAGTATCCATCGCTTCCGGTTCGTATTCGAAATATGAGTTGACAGCCAGTATCGAGGAATGATCGTGAGCGATATTTGTTGACTGATATGGCCACATGGGAGTTACTGAGGAATTCATAAGCAGCATTGTTCCCCTGTCCCAGGAAGATATATAAGCAAGGCATGTCCCGTCAATAAATGATACAAATGCACTGTCTTCCACACTCAGGCTTATTGTAGCTCCATCATGAACACAATTTGTAGCATAGGTTTCGGAATTACCTCTTCCTATCAATTCACCGAAGGTACTGGAATCTATATTGAATATCGTATTTTCCATCGGATACCAGTTCCACCAGTAAACATAAGTATTATTGTATTCAAGCAGCCTGTCCTCGAGAGGAACTACGAGATGTGTGAAATAGCTATTGTTATCTAGATTTTGAATATCAATTGTATCAAAGCCGGGCATTCTGACACATGAGCCTCTTATTTCAGAGTTATTAACTGTAACCGAACATCCGGACTGGGTTTCAAGAGACCACCAACATCTGTTACATTGATCGACAATGAATGTAAAACCAATACCGTCAACACCAGGTGTGCTTTCAGAGAACTCGAAATGCTCTACATAATCCGGATCAGGAAACTCGATGTTAACGACAGAACCATCACAGGTTTCCAGCCATGGCATCAGTGTATCGCATCGAGTGAAATGCACATAACAGGAATCTTCAATCATTATATCCCCGACATGATCCACATCTTCCAATATCAGGTATGCCCTGTTGAAAACCTTTCTGAATGTCCAGTCGGGGAAATCCGTTCGTACTGCGGTGTAAATACAATCGTCATGAAGCTGAGCGTAGTGCATCACACCATTCGCGTCCACGGTTGCGTCAGAAGCTTCAAATCCGGAGCTGTCAATAAGCCATATAAGATACTGCCCTACATAGAACTGATTGAAGTGAAGCCAGGCATTGTTTCGAAATACAGCCTTACCCAGATCCTGTGCATAGATATGTCCGGAAATAGTCAGCTTGGCATTATCTACAAGCAGAACTCCTTCTCCAAAAATGATGATGTTTCCATCCTGCACGAAATCCTCATCAATAAGCAAAGTGTCCTTTCCCGGTCCGATATAGATATCTCCCCATAAAACAGCCTGTTGATGAAATCCGTCAAACATAAAAGCAAGCAGAATGACTGAAAGAGATAGAATCTGTTTCATTTCAACTCCTCATGATTAAAGAGATAAACAAACCTCTTGCTTATTAATAATATATCGAATGAAATAACAGAATAATCCTTTATTAAAGGTAACATTTCATATCCCTTCCAACAACTCCTGCATAAAGTTCAATATAAGACTTCACCGAGCTAGAATAGATTTTATTTAATAGTACTTCCTCGACCTGAAAAAAACCAACAGATTCAGTCATCTGAATTTTAATCTTGATAGGTCTTTTTTTACCTTTTCCGATTACCACTTTTTCAATTGCTACTGCTGAATATTTATGTATATCTCCAACTTTTGAGGAAGTCTTTAAAAGCATTGGTATTCTAGCTCTTCCTTTCTCCATATCACACCCGTCAGCAACAAGTATCAATCCCGCTTCAAGAGAATTTATCATATGTGTAGCCATATGACCTATGATGCATTCAATAACTAAAGATCTGATGACGATTCTCTTTTCAATGTCTTCAGGGAATACTTCCTTCAGGATTCTTTCTATCAGAGGAATTGCAAGGATCGCTCCTGTCATCTGATGATTTTCCCTTCCAATGGACATTCCAATATCATGTAGAAATCCTGCAAGGATCAAGGCAATCTTACTATCTTCATACGAACCTACTTCATCCTTTTCTAATGTAAGTTTGATTCCTGAACTGTTAAGCAGTTCAGCCATTTTCAATGCATTTAAAACTACTTTTCGCATATGCACCGGACCATGATCATTAAAACCGAGTCGTTTTATAGAAACAATATTGGCATATTCCTGAAGGTAATGTACTTCATTATCTCTAAATAGAGTTTCAGCAACTTTTTGAGCATTACCTGATAGTATTTTCTTTAGAGATCTATTTAATGCAAGTTCTTTTTGAGATTTCATATCCAATCCAAAAATACATATAAGTATTTAAATGATCTTAAATTTTGATATCTTTCAACCAGCTTTCGTTTTCTGTCCACCACTTTCCTGTTTTTATGATACCCTCTTCAATTAAAATTTCAGGTTTCCAGCACAGAAGTTTTTCAGCTTTTTCAATATCTGCACAGGTTGCGAGCATATCTGCTTTATGGAATTCTTTATATTCTAAGTCTGCTTTTTTTCCAAGATTGTCCTCACTCAAACTTACAACATAAAGAAGTTCCGTTGATTTATGACCTCCAAGGTTTATCACTTCAAATCCAACAGGTTTAAATGAAGCAATTATTCCCCTTGCGATATCATCTACATAAGTAAAGTCTCTTTTCTGATGTCCGTCACCATAGATCTCAATTTTTTTATTCTCACTTATCAACTTGAAAAATTTAAAAATACTCATATCCGGTCTTCCGAGAGGTCCATAAACCGTAAAAAATCTCAGAACTGAGATGTCCATATCAAACAGATAATGATATGTATAACACATTGCTTCAGCACCTTTTTTTGATGCAGCATAAGGCGATATAGGTCTATTTACATGAAGATTTTCTGAAAAAGGGAGTTTTTCTCCGGCATACAGAGATGATGTAGATGCAAGAATGAATTTACTTATTCGGTATTTCTTTGAAAGTTCAAGTAAATTAAGACTCCCATGAGTATTTGTAGTCAGATAGACATGGGGATTTTCAATACTGTATCTGACGCCTGCTCTTGCTGCCAAATTCACTACTACATTAAAATTATGTTTTTTAAAGACTTCTTCAAGATTTTCAATATCCTCAATATCAATTTTGTAAAATTTGAAATTGTCATATTTTTTTAATATATGCAATCTTTTTTCCTTAAGTTTGACATCATAGTAATTGTTAACATTATCAATACCTACTACTTTTTTCCCCTGCTGAAGGAGATTTTCAGCAGTGTTCATCCCAATAAAACCTGCAGCACCGGTTACAAGAATTTCAGACATATTCCCTCACAATTAAATTGATTTAAAATAATTAATTTTTGAAACTGAATTTAAAATATTTTTTTACAACAAAGTAAATTGGTTTTATTGAAAATACCAAAAATACAGATCTTAATAATTTACTTCTTCCTGCCATATCAGCCAGATATGGTCCTATAAAATTGTATATTCGGATGAAAATCTTTCCATAGTCATTTTCAGCAAGAAAAAAATCTCTCCACAGAGAAAGTACAAAAACTTCGTCACTCCTCTGTCCGCTGCATGCTGTTACAACAAAACAAGGAAATTTCTTTTTTTTTGGCTGGACATCTATCTCATGCAAAGCTTCTATTACTACAAGTTCGGTACTCTCTGGATCTTCGAAGTCATAATTTTCGATAAGCATCTTCTGACCTTTTTTCTCACCAAGTTTATGCAGAGCAACAGCAGCTTTTGTCCAGACAATAAATGATTCATCCGAATACATAGTCTGAGTAAGATAGGGAATTGCTTTTTTAAAACCCATTTCACCAAGAGCTTTGCACGACTCCTGACGTACATATTTATTTTCATCTTTTAAATATCCAAAAAGAAGTCCAAGCATATTTTCTGCTTTTATATAAGCAGCAGCCTGGGCAAAACATAATCTATCCTGATAATCTTTACTTCTAGCTTTTCTCAGGAATTTAGGTAAAAGAGTTTTTTGAGTCATTAGCTCAATATACACTTTCTTTTTTTTCTCTGTTGATTCATACTTCAGGATGTTGTAAATTTTCTCTATTTTTTCCTTTATTTCATCCATCATCCCTCCTCGGTATCAAATCTAATATTATATTTAAAAGAGTATTTACCTCCCGGTTTTATCTTATTCCCAAAGAAAAGCATACTTCCCTGTATGTTCTTTTCAAATCCTCCTTCACTCTGATTAACAGTATACAATGGATACCATTTTATGTCACATTCTCTATCTGAATTTATACTTAAATTAAATCCTTCAATTTCATCTGTAAATAAAAGATAATCACCTGTAAAATTCTCTGAAGTAGATGGTAAAAATTTCTTTTCCTGAGAATTTAATGAAAAATATCTCTTTGGATTTTCCCCTTCCGGGATAAATACCGGAAAAACCATATAGAAAACAAATTCATTCTCTCGTGCTACTATGAGATCATAAAGTACTTCAATTCGATTTTCATCTCTGTAAATTCTTAAGTTCTTCTTCAGACTGATATCATTTACACTGTATGTATTGAACTTTATATCAATATATTCACCTGAATAAGGAGTTATTAACCTGTCTATAACACATTTTGTATTTTTAGTCCTTGAATCAAAAATTACAGAATCTGTGAGAGGATCACCCGATGAGGAATCATTTCCAAAAACTTCAAAGATAACCGATAGAGGGTGCTTATCGTAAATAAGATAATCAACAAGATTATCCTCTTTAGATTTCACAATATCATGTATTGTCGAGTATTCTTCATCAGAATATTTCTCTGTTTGAAATAGTAGTCTATGATAAGCTTCTTCTCTTCTAGTAATAAAATTTGCAAAATTTACTCCCGATATTCGATCACTTATTTCAAGGAAACTTCCCCCCCTGTCTGGAGATATAACAAAAGTCATTCTGGAATTACCAATTACTATCTCCTGATTACCATCTGAGTCGATATCCAATATCTCATAATCAAGCCATTTTTTATCATTGTAAACAACTTTGGATATAATATCCTCAGCCCTCAGTAAATGTCTGTATATAGCTGATCTGAGATGTGGAAGATAAATTCCTCCGAAAATACCGTGCCAATAAGCACAGTTACACTGTGCTTTCCAAACCTCATTCATAGCTTCACGTATCAGAATTTCATTATAATCTTTTTTAAAAAGATTATCTATTTTCCTTGAAAGATAATTTACTCTTTTTGACATGTAATTTGATTCAGAATATTTTGAAAAGTAATTTCTCCAAAAACCTCCTCTGACCAAACCTGCAAGTTCATCGAGTTTTTTTTCTTCACTTAAACTTTCAATAAAGTTTTCCAACTTAATTCTTGAAGGTGTTGGCAACACCCATTCGGTCAACTCCATGTAAGCTCCTGTTGGAAGATATACAAGTCCAAGAGGATCAAAAATATTCAAACACTCTCCGGGAAGTATAAACTCAATGTTTTTATCAGAAGATAATTTTAAGAAGAATTCTTCAAGCCAGTTATTTTTATAAACATGATCATAAGTTCCAGGCCATGTACCAAATTTTTCCCCGTCATCGAATAAAATAGATAGAGTTGCTTCTTCACTTTCATCTTCACTATCTTCACTGTGAAGAAAATTCAATACATCATCAACAGGATGAAACGGAATAAGATATCTCAATTTCTGAGAAATGGGAAATACAGAGACAGTTTGATTATTATCTTCAGTAATATAATAACCATTAAGTTTATTTAAAGGTAAACCTGAACTTAAAAAATGAAAATCATCGAGAAAAATATATTCAACACCCGCATCAGCTAAAATTGAAGTCAGATGTGGTTCCCATGCTCTTTCAGCAAGCCATAATCCTCGAGGTTTCTGATGAAAATTATTTTCAATAAACATTTTCATTTTTTTTATTTGCCCAAGAGCATCTTTTCTTGAAATAGCTGTTAAAATAGGTTCATAGAAACCACCACCTATAAATTCAATCTGCCCTTTTTTAACGAGAGATACCATTTTATCAATGAAATCACTCCGGTTTTCAATAATCCACTCCAATAATGGACCTGAATAATGAATTGCAATCTTTATTTCAGGATATTTCTCAAGAATGTCAAAAAACGGCTTGTAAGCTTTTTCGAAATTATCCTGAAATACAAAATCAAAATTTCCGACAGGTTGATGGCAATGTATACCAAACAGAAAGTATTTTTTTTTCACCTTTGCTCCTAAAATTCTTCAAAAGTGTCAGGATCCGGAAAAACACTGTCACTATTGGATTCATCAGAATTTTCATAATAAACATCAATTTCTTCAAAATTATCAAGTATTACATTTTCATTTGCTTCACCAGTATCTACACTATCTTCTTCAATATGGGTTTGAA
>CBDUTX010000028.1:0-12063 GCA_965370235.1 uncultured Desulfuromonadaceae bacterium
AACCTAATTTACACATTGGAAAATTGATTCTCACAATACAAAAAGAGGAGGGGTGGGGTAAATCTGTTGTTGAAAGACTTTCAAAGGATTTAAGCAATGAATTTCCTGATATAAAAGGATTTTCTCCTCGTAATTTATGTAATATGCGACAATTATATTTACTTATCAGAAACATAAAAATCTGCAACTACTTGTTGCAGAAATTCTATAGGGATCCTAATCTTGTACTGTTTAATTCTGTGAAAAACAACAAAGAAAGGAAAGGAAGAATTATTTGAAATGTTTCATTAAAACTTACACTTGGAATTCAATACAGATTTTACAATATTAAAAATCCACTTTTTTTGGTTGAATGGAGGTAATGCAGGAATGAATATTTGATTTTTTATCAATACATTGTTCCAAGCAGTCATAGTCGGACAGCTATAGACAGTTTCTCTTTTTTCCAAATCTCTATTTGGGTGCTTGTTTACCTATAAGAAATATCTTGACAAATAAGTAAACGAAGTGTATACTTCTGTTTACTATGAGTGAGAATGAATTGAATATTAAAGAATTTAAAGCATTGCATCAGATACGTAATTTTATTATGCAACAAGGCAGGATGCCTTCTGTTAGAGAGCTTATGAGAGCTTTAGGATATCGTTCACCTAGGTCAGCATTAGTATTTATTCATAAACTTGTTGACAAGGGTTTTTTGGAACAGAAAACGAAGGGTGGATTTCGATTATTGAAAGACATAGAAAGTTCAGAAAATTCAGCTCAAACAGTAAATGTACCATTAGTAGGTTCAGTATCATGTGGTATGCCAATTTTTGCTGAAGAAAATATTGAAGCAAATATTCCAGTTTCAACAAATCTTACAAAAGGTTCTCATAAATATTTTTTCTTGCGTGCAAGAGGGGATTCTATGGATAAGAAAGGAATCAACAATGGTGATTTGGTTTTAATTCGGCAGCAATCAACAGCAGAGAATGGTGATATAGTTGTAGCTTTGATTGATAATGAAACTACAATTAAAAAATTTGTACGTTCTAACGATGCAGTGATATTAAAGCCTATGTCATCAAATCCTGCTCATGTTCCGATAGTGTTAACAAATAATTTTTTGGTTCAAGGTATAGTTGTTCTTACTATTCCTAATGAGATTTAGAAATGAATAAAAAAAATAAATATTGGTTTTAGATGTCAGGTGAATAAATTGATTAAATATTTATCGGAAATCTGTTATGTGATAAAATTTTACAGTAAGGAAAGATGAGCAATGTTTTTTAAAGAAATATCATTAGTTGAATTTGCTAGAAAACAAACAGAGCTTTATATAGCTGCTAATGGGGATATCGAGGATAGAAAGAAGAAGGGTCAGTTTTTTACTCCTATGAAAGTATCTGGTTTTATGTCGAATCTTTTTTGTCTTTCAAAAAATGCTAAACATATAAAGTTGTTGGATCCTGGTGCAGGAACTGGCATATTAACAGCAGCTATTTGTGATAGGTTACTTACTGAAAACTATAAGAACTTAACCTTAGAAATAGATCTTTATGAGAAAGATCAAAAAGTTGTTCCATATCTTACAAAAGTTATGGACGCTTGTCGGTCGAAATTTAAAGATAAAAAAAAATGTAATTTACAGTTTCATATTATAAATAAAGATTTCATTTTTTCTCATTCAGGATTAGTGCAAGACCAATTGATGTTTGGAGTGCAGCATAAATTTTCAAAATTTGATTATGTAATATCTAATCCACCATATTTCAAGTTAAAAAAAAATGCTCCTGAGACTGTAATGATGGATAAATTTGTCTCAGGACAACCGAACATTTATTCCTTTTTTATGGCGATATCCCTACTTCTTCTGAAGGACAAAGGAGAGTTAGTATTTATTACACCTCGAAGTTTTTGTTCAGGATTATATTATAAGAAATTCAGAAAATGGTTAATTGAAAACTATTCGATTAAGCATATACATGTTTTTGAATCTCGACGTGATGTTTTTCGCAATGAAAGTATTCTACAGGAAAATATCATTATTAAAATTAGCAATCAAAAAAGCAAAGATAATACTGGATCACTAGAAATTACAAGTAGTAATAATTCAATGTTTAATGATTTTAGAAAATTAAAATTACAATTGAAGGATATTTATCATTGCAAGTATGGAGATATTTTTATAAAGATTCCTTCAAGTAAGCTTGATTTGAAAGTAGAGAAAATATTAAAACGTTGGGACTATACATTTCATGACTTTGGTTTCGAAGTTTCGACTGGACCAGTCGTTTCGTTTCGGGCAAAAAAATATTTGTTTTATACTTCCAAGAATGAAGAAAAGCTTGCGCCACTATTATGGATGCATAATATCCAAGGTATGGGAATAGAATGGCCACTGGATAGGGGTAAAAAACATAGATATATTTTAGATGATAAACTTACAAGATCCCTTTTATTGCCTTCAAAAAATTATGTTTTACTAAAAAGATTTACTTCAAAAGAACAAAAACGTCGATTGTGTGCCGGGGTATTATTAAGAGATACTCTAAAGACCAAGCGAGTGGGACTGGAAAATCATTTAAATTATATATATAAAAAAAATGGTGATATTTCAACAAATGAAGCAATGGGTATTGCAGCATTTCTAAATACTTCATTTGTAGACCGATTTTTCCGTGTAATAAATGGTAATACTCAAGTAAATGCAGTTGATTTAAGATGTATGCCATTACCACCTTTAAATAAAATTAAAGAAATTGGTAATAGAGTATGCCAAGAAAAACCCTCTGTTGGAAAGGAATTAGATTTGATTGTTTCATCGGTTTTAGGATTTTCTAGGAAACTTGTAAGCTATCTTAATGTGGAGTGATTATGAAAAAGATAAAACAGGGGATTGAAATCTTGAAAGAACTTGGAATGCCGGATAAGCAGCAAAATGAGCGTTCGGCTTTGACTTTATTGGCGTTGGCGGATTTAGGAAAGAATAAGGCATGGTCTAAGGCTAAGAAACGTCTTATTCGAATACATGACATTCTGGTTTTTGTTAAAGAAGAATATGATAAAAATTATGCTGAGAATACTCGCGAGACCATTCGTCGTCAAACAGTGCATCAATTTGAACAGGCAGGAATTGCTGAAAGAAATTCGGACAATCCATCAAGACCAACTAATAGCCCGAAAAATGTTTATAACCTCTCAGATGTAGCATTGACTACTATAATGAAATTTGGTTCTTCTGATTGGAATCAAGCTCTAAAGAAATTTCTTAGAATTCAAGGGAAACTGATTGATCGATACCAAAGGCGTAAGATAAGTTCAAAGTTAGCTTTAAAGACAGATTCTGGAAAAGAAGTTTTACTTTCTCCTGGTAAGCACAATGAATTACAAATTCAGATAGTGAAAGTTTTTCGATCTCATTTTGTACCTAAAGCAAAGATTTTATATCTTGGCGATACTGCGCAAAAAATGCTTCATGTTGATAAAATAATGTTAAAGAAATTAAAAATTCCTATCACACAGCATGATAAACTTCCTGATATTGTTTTATATGAAAGAAAGCGTAACTATCTTTTATTAATAGAAGCTGTTACCGCGCATGGACCTATGTCCCCTAAACGATATGAAGAATTAGAAGCTGTTTTAAAAACATGCCCAGCTATTAGAATTTATATAAGTGCATTTCTTTATTTTAAGGAATTCAAACGCCACATTAACGATATTGCATGGGAAACAGAGGTTTGGATAGCAGAAGCTCCTGAACATATGATTCACTTTAATGGTGAAAAATTTATAATACCACTAAAATAGTTTATATTTCCTACTTAGGTATTTGCAGTCGTCTCCTCCAACCCTATGGGGGCTATACAGCTCACTTTGTGCATCTGCTTTCCTTTGGAAAAATCTTTCCATATAAATTAAAAAAATGATAGAATTTGTACAGTAAGGTGTAACAATGACTTGGAATAAGGCAATTAAAGATGTTTCTGAATTATATAGTGAATATAGTGTTGCAGATATTAGCACGTCTTTATTCTGTTCAGAAATGTGGCTTCCTAATATAGCAAGTTCTGTTAAGTATTTGTTTTGGTGGGGTGTGTTTTTATCATTACCTCAAGAATATTTCCGTTTAAAAAATAGGATAAATACTTATCAGGATTTCAAGGTTTTTGTTAAAAAACTTTACATTCTTTATCCTGATTATTTTATGATATTGGAAGATTATATTCCAGAACAAGATTGGGGTGAGATTAAATTTTATTTTGATGAATGTAATTATAAAATTTTTTATGGTTGTTTGATTGAACCGATATATGATTATTTAATTGGTTTTCAAATAACACATTGTCAGTTTGATGATGAGTATTTGCAAATTGTGAGAAGAAGCCCTTGCTCAGAACTTAAGGCATTTCTAATATTGCAAGACTATATTATCAAAAATATCAAACAAGAAAGGGATGATACATATGAAAAAATTATTAAGAGGTATATTGAAGTACCATCAAAAAAGTTTTGGGTTAATTCTTGTAATTTTATAGAATCATTGAAAATTGATGAACTAGTTTCTCGAAGTGATATACTGAACTATATTATTACATTAGGTGACTTTTCTTTTCCTAAAACTGAGGAAGAATTTGGAAATATTTTTTTTAATGATTTAATATTACCTTTTTGTTTTTTTAATTTTAAAGGTAATATTTTGCCTATTTCTCCAAGGCGTTTATCTTGGGTTCTAATTGATACATGGGCGAATATATTAAAAAGTAATTCAGAAAAATTACTCGCTTTGGATTCTAATTTAAATATTAAAGCTAGAAGAGCTTTTTTTCAGTATATTAGAGCACGTTATAATGAAGAGCACTTTTATCCTGCTGTAAGTGCGGTTTTGGTAAGTGGCAAACCTTATAATTTTTTATTTGATGTATTTATTTTATGCAAAGAGAATCTTTATTTAATTTATTGGTTGGATATTTTTAATACAAACCTAGATTTAAAATCAATTTTTAAAAAAATAGACGACTCTGTTTCTATGATTGTTAAGTCTCATCTGACTGTTGCTTTGTATTCTAGAATGGAAAATGTTCAATTTCATCCAATTGAATCAAAGATGAAAATTATTCCATGTCCTATTGTTGTTATGAATAACATATCAACGCATTCCCTCAAGTTTGAGATCCCTCATGATTTTTCAGGGCAAGTACTTTCTTTGCAAGATTTTCTAGCCATTATTGATGAACTTGAGGATATCAATGGATTGAAAAGTTTTTTTAATTTTTTTGATGCACAATCATTTAGAATGTCCCCTGTTTCATGGCTTGATAGACTTGGCTTTTATCTAGATTCGAATGGAATTATTTCTACAGGAGTGGAATCATTTGATATGATTTTTATAAATCCTCATTGGGGAAACAACCTACGTTATATTACGTTAAAAAAATTTTGGGATCTTTATCCCGAGAGTCATTATTTTGATCATCCACGTTCTTGGAGAATTGAGGTTGAGTCAGAACATTGTATCAGGCTAATTTCTCGGGGTTATTTGGGATCAGCTTTGTATTCAGTAAATAATCAAGTACATTTTTTCTTTTCTGCTCCTTTTAGAGAATTTAATTATAAGAAATGCCAAATTGCTGATTTATTGATGCAATGCTTAGAAGATAGTTTGCATAGAGTTAAACAATATTTATCAGAGATAGATATAGTATCTTGTTGTAGTAAAGTGAACTGTTTGTTTTTTCCGAAAAGTCTGGTGGAAAATGAAGATAAATTTAATCATCTTAGACATTTGTTGCCAGTAAATGGACTATGGTCTTTTGACAGTACTTTTTTAATAGCAGATGTCTTGGGGGTCCGTTTTGTTTTTGATGAATCAATGGTAATAAAAACTTTTGAAGAAACGGAAGACGCTTCACTTGAAGAACAGATTCTTTTGGATTTTTTGAATGCAATTGAGCAAAGTTTTCCAGGTTTAAAAATTTCTAATATTAGAGAAAAAATATTATCTGTTTTTGCTCAAAGAAAACCTCGTTATAAGTTTCATAGAACTCCTGTGGATGTTGATTTTCCCGAGTTTGTTGACAGGATTATCTCACCGGAAGAAGGTGATTTTAAGCTTTCTTATAAAAAACTTTCAGAAATAGTTCATACTTTAAGTATTACCCCAGGTAGATATGATTTGCTTGAAGCAAGGGATAAAGTTAATAGTATACGCCAACAATTGATTGAGCTAATCAATTCTGAGCTTATTAGGATTAATTTTAAAGCAGAAATAAAAAATATTTTATGTCAGGTTGATTGTGTTATTCATAAATTTTCAATGGAATATCAATTTTTGGCAAATTCTTTAAAACTTGATGTGGATTATAGTAGGGAGGATAAATATAAAAATGATCATAAAAAATTTGTTTTAATTTATCGTAGTTATAGATACTTAATTGAAAAATTTGTTCAACTTTCTCCCAAAGGTACTGAAAGGTTAATGGATGATAAGCTTAGATTTATTCTTGCTCTTATTAACGAACTTTACCAAATTCAAAATATTAGCGATTTATTGCATTATGGAATCCATCCTATTGCATTATCAATTTCAGAAAGATTTCAGTTTGAAGTTATAAATGATTCTGATATAGAAAAAAGAGAAAATTACTTCTCTGGTAAGCAATCTCAATATGCTTTAGGTCTTATAGGAACTCCAGATGATCGTGTCAATTGTAAAAATGATTTTAAAACTATTTTAAATCGTCTGGCTGATCCACTTCAAAATATTCTAGGTTTTAACATTGAGGATATGTGCTTAGTTTGTCATGTGTTGTCTAAGTGGGCTGGATTTAGTCAATCTTCAGATGTAAATTGTTTTTATTGTGCTTCTTTAGATGAGTTGATTTCTGTTTGTCAGAATAACATTGATTCTATTGATCAAGAGAGCATTAATAGAATTATTGATTTTTTAGTATTAGATCCCAGATCTATTTTGCGTGTTGCAGGGGAAGAACTAAATTCTTTTGATTTACCAATATGGGAAATTGCCAAGCGTCCGAATCGATATATTTTAAAGCCTCTTATACATATAGATGATATTTATTATTGGGGTCCATATTCGGTTAAAAAAACAGCTAATTTATGGATACAAAGATTATCATCAAATACAACACCTTATCAAATGAATGATCCTAAAGTAGATAAAATCTTACATGAATTGCAGGCTGAGTCATCTGAACTTTTAGTTAATAAAGCTTTTGAAGTGGCTGGTCGTTTTACAAAATATAGAGAGAAAAATTTATTTCTTCATAGTAGATTTCCTGGCAAAGACTTTCCTTATGACTTGGGTGACTATGATGTGTTCGTTTATATACAAGATAGAGATGTGATTATAAATATTGAATGCAAAGATTTATTGGAAACTTATTGTCTAAAAGATGCACAGCGTTTGAGGAATAATATATTTGGCGATGACAGAGATAGGAAATCTATTGGTAAAATTGAGAAAAGAGAAGCGTTTTTAAGAGATAGATATTCTAAGGTTTTTTCTTTTCTTGATTGGCCTTGTCCAAGTGATGAAGTGAAAGTGATTTCTATTTTTCTTTCTAGGTATTTGTATTGGGCTAGTGTTTTTCCACCATATAATACAAAAGTCGAATTTTTAAGAATCGATGAGTTAAATAATTTTATTAATGATTTGTGACTTTCCAACCAATTTATGCTAGCTTGTTGAACAGTAAATAGAAGAGATGCTTGTTCACCTTTGAAGATGGATTATATTAATAAAAACAAGATGATTATGGTAATCCTGAAGAAGTTATTATTGAAAAAGAGAAAGATGGATTTTATATTGGTACTGGAAGTACATATTCTACAATTATCATTAATGGAGAAAATAATTTAAAGATAGGTGATATGGTCAAGGTGAAGATAATTAAAGTATTGAAAAACAAATTATTAGGAAAAATAATTTGAAATATTTTATCAAAACTTACGGATGTCAGATGAATTTTGCCGATTCAAGACATGTGGAGGAACTGCTTAGTAGAAATGATCTTACTAAAAGTGAAAGTATAGAGGATGCCGATTTTGTCATCGTCAATGCATGTTCTGTAAGGAAACATGCCGAGGACAGAGCATTAGGATGGATTAAATCAGTTTCAAATAGAGTAGAAAAATTAATAGTCATCGGTTGTCTTGCAGTGCATAGAGAAGAGGAATTGAGAAAAGCCGGAGCTGATATAGTGAAATATCAATTTGAACTTGACGATATAATATCAAACATTTCAAAAGACATAAAAGCAATTGGGAAATTTCCTTCAAAAATAACTGCTGAAGTACCGATTGTTCGGGGCTGTGACCGTTTCTGTTCATATTGTATCGTTCCTTATTTGAGAGGTCCGGTTATATCAATTTCTCCCGATGATATCTTAAATGAAATAAATGATCTTGTAGGGAGAGGAACGAGGATAATTCAACTTCTCGGGCAGAATGTATGCAGATATCAATATAAAGGATATTCTTTTGTCGATCTTCTTAGAGATGCGTCTGAGATAAAGGGAATAAAAAGATTATCATTTTTGACCACACATCCTGCGGATCTCGATGATAGTATTATAGATACAATGGCAAAAACAGATAATATAATGAAATATATTCATCTACCGATTCAGTCGGGATCAGACAGACTTCTCAAATCGATGTTCAGAGGTTATACTACTGAACTTTACAGAAAAATAATTATCAAGATCAGGGAAAGGATCCCTGATGTCAGGATAACTACCGATATCATGGTCGGTCTGCCCGGAGAAAAAGAAGGAGAATTTTTATCTACTCTTTCGGTTGTGAAAGACATTCGTTTTGACGAAGCGTATATGTTCGCTTTTTCTCCAAGAGAGGGGAGTCTTGATAATTTAAAAAAGGATATTCTGTTTGAGGTGGAGAGGAAAAGAAGATTAAAGATATTGATAGAAGAGCAGAGAAATATTACGATGGAGAAAAAAAGAGAGAAAATAGGTAAGACGATGGAAGTAATAGTTATTAAAAGAGCAAAATCTGAAGAATTATTTTTTACAATCGGAGAGAATGGTTCTCCTGTTCTCATCGAAAAACAAGCTAAACCCGGAGATATTTTATCAGTAAGAATTTCAGGTTTAAAAGGAGGAAGTCTTTTTGGAGAAGTTATTTCCGGATAAGGATATTGAATCTGCAACTCCTTTTCTAAGACAGTACTTACAGGAGAAAGCCAGATATCCTGATTCGATACTTTTTTTTAGAATGGGTGATTTCTACGAGACATTTTATGAGGATGCTGAACTGGTTTCGGAGATTACAGGAATAACTCTGACAAGCAAACCTGCCGGTAACAAGAAAAGAGTTCCCCTCGCTGGTGTACCGATCAAAGCAGCACAGAATTATATTAATACTTTGATATCTGATGGTCAAAAGGTAGCTATATGCGAACAGCTTGAACCTCCTGGAGGGAAGCTTATAAAGAGAAAAGTTGTAAGGGTAATAACTCCGGGAAATGCCGTTGAACCTGAACTTTTAAACCCTGAGAAAAATCTATACATATGTTCAGTGAATAAATCAAAGAAAAAAGCCGGTATTGCATTCTGCGAAGTTGCAAGCGGTGAGTTCTATGCCGGTGAAGTAGATATTACATCTTTAGAAGCTGAATTGAAGCAGATAAATCCTGCTGAAATATTAATTGAAGAGAACAGCGATATATCCGATGGAAATTGGCATATAACAAAACTTGACAGAACATATTACAGCGGAGCTGTACTTGATAAATTGAAAAATAATTTAGGTGTGGTGTCGCTTCAGGGTTTCGGAATTGAGGATAATTCTCAAACAGCAATGGCTGCTGCTTCTCTGTTTGAATATCTTTCAAAGACAACTTTGACAGATCTCAATCATATAAGAAAAATAAATCACTATGATTGCAGTAAATTCATGTCGATTGACGATATTACATTGAGAAATCTTGAAATTATTCAGTCATCCTCAGGGGACAGAAAATTATCCCTTGCCGGGATTTTGGATTTTGCAATTCTTTCATCGGGAAAGAGAAAATTGAGAAGGTGGTTGAGATATCCTCTCATTGACAGAAATTCCATAGAGAAACGTTTAAATGTGGTTGAAGAGCTGTTAAATGATGAAAAAAAAAGAGGTAAATTGAGAGATATTTTCAAAGAAATTTCTGATCCACAGAGATTGTCAGGCAGGATAGGTATGGGCAATGCAAGTATTCAGGAACTTGTTAGGCTTAAGAAGTTCCTTAAAATCATCCCTGAAGTTAAAAATATTTTACATTTATCGGACTCAGAGTTGTTGAAATCGATATCTGATGGATTAAATCTTCAGAAAGATGTTCTGAATTATCTTGAAAATTCAATATCCGATGATGTTTCATCTGAAGTGATAAAGAAAGGTTTTAATGATGAATTAGATAAATTAAAAGAAGAAGTCAGTTCAGCTCTTGGCAGGATATCAACTATCGAGGGGAGAGAGAGGGAGAGGACGGGTATTTCATCTTTAAAGGTAAAATATAACGCATTAATTGGATATTTCATTGAGGTAACCAAATCGAAGCTCAGTCTTGTTCCTGATGATTACCGAAAAAAACAATGGTTATCGAATTCAGAGAGGTTTACAACGGATGAGCTAGATAAATTACAAAATATTGTTATAGACGGGCAGGAAAAAATAAAAGTCCTTGAAGATCAGATATTGCAGGATATAAAAAAATACTGTTCAGACAAGGCGTATTTAATATCAGAAAATGGTGAACTTATTTCTCAATTAGATGTTCTTACGGCATTTGCTGTGGCTGCATTAAAATATAATTATATCAAACCTGAGATCAATGAAGATCTGTCAATTGAATTAAAAGATGCAAGACATCCTGTTGTCGAACAGAAAAATCGAGGAGAAGACTTCATACCCAACGACCTTCTCTTATCAGCAGATATTTCTCCGTCTCTTGTTATAATTACCGGACCTAACATGGCTGGAAAGTCGACATATCTCAGACAAACTGCTCTGTTGATTATCATGGCTCAAGCTGGATCTTTTGTTCCTGCGGATAAATCTTCTGTTGGGATAGTTGATAAAATATTCTCAAGAATTGGTGCAAGTGATGATATTTCAAAAGGTATTAGTACATTTATGACTGAGATGATAGAAACAGCTAATATTCTTAATAATGTAACAAAGAAAAGTCTTGTAATTCTCGATGAAATTGGCAGAGGAACGAGCACATTTGACGGTCTTTCGATTGCATGGTCGGTTGCCGAGTATATCTACAAAAAAATTGGTTGCAGGACAATGTTTGCCACACATTATCATGAACTTGCCGGTCTATCGGATAATTTTGAGAAAGTACAGAATTTGAATGTTGCAGTTGCCAGAAGGAAGGGAAGGGTGATATTTCTCAGAAAAGTTATAGAAGGCTACAGCAGTCACAGTTATGGTATTGAAGTAGCAAAATTAGCAGGTCTTCCATTGGAAGTTATTGTAAGAGCAGAGCAGGTACTGAATAAGTTAGAAAGAAGTGATGTCAATCTGCCAGGTGAGAGAAAAAACCTCGATGAGCAGCCAACTCTTTTTTCACATCCTGTATTAGATGAGTTAAAAAAAATAAAGACAGATGATACTACTCCAATAGAAGCGCTGAATATATTATCAGAACTGAGGAAGTTGTTATAGTGATTTTTCTGTTGACAATTGTTTCAATACTTTCAGGAATTAATTTTACAGCTTTGGAATATGACGGGAAATGTGTTTTTGCCGGTTCAAGGGGATTTGGTGTTTTTATAATTAATCCTGACGGAGAAGTTTATGATAAAGTACCCGATGAATATCTTCCTTGTCTCTATGTATCAGCTCTGGAATTGATTGATAAGGATATGTGGATCGGTACTTACAATGGTGTTGCTGTTCTTGATCATGAGCTTAATTTGAAATTCACATACATTCCTTCGGATTTCTATCAAAGATGGTTCAGGGATATCACCTGTTATAAAGGAGGTGTTTTTTTAGGAACATTAACCTCTCTGTTCAAATATATCAGAACATTTAATGTTGAGAACTCTT
>CBDUTX010000029.1:0-12014 GCA_965370235.1 uncultured Desulfuromonadaceae bacterium
TATCTTTTATTTTCTAAGTCAAATACTTTTTGTTATTTTTTCATTTTCAATTTTTATAGTCTGAGTTGGATATGCAAATTCTATTCCTCTTCTGTCAAATTCTTCTTTTATTTCAAAGTTTATTTTTTGCCGAATATCCATGTATTTTGCATAATCACCAGACAATACGTAATATACAACATCAATGATCAAGCTGAAATCTCCATAGATACTGAAATGTGCCCTGTCAAATTTTGCTCCTTCGGTATTGTTTACTACTTTTTCAATTATTTTTGGAATTTCTTTTAATTGATCCAATCCTGTTTCGTAAGTTACACCTATTTGACAGGCTACTCTCCGAGATTCCATTCTCTTGAAATTTCTCATTCTCGATTCAGATATATCACTATTTGATAAAATAATCTGTTCACCACTGAGACTTTTAATCCTTGTTGATTTCAATCCAATTTGCTGAATAGTTCCCATATAATCTCCAAGCACAACATAATCTCCAACTATAAAAGGCTGATCGAAAATAATCACAAAATAATTAAAAATATCCCTAAAAATTGACTGTGTGGCAAGTGCAATAGCAATACCACTTATTCCAAGTCCTGCCAGCATTGCTGATATATTAACTCCAAGATTTGATAGAAGAAAAACAAAACCAAGAGTCCATACAACCACTTTAATAGCTGGAAGAAGTACTTTGATAGTTCCTGAAACAGCTTCGGTGTTTTCACTTTTTATCCAATAATTACGCAATAGAAATTCTATGACTTCAATTACAAGTCTAATGATAAAAATAATTACAAAGGACAGGACAATTATATTGACAACCTTTAAAATATTTCCGGGTACAGTCAGGAATATTATCCCAAAATATACAGAACCAATTAAAAATATCGGCATAAAAAATTTCTTGATTATTTTTATTATAAAATCATCTAATTTAGTTTCGGTTTTTTTTGCTAATTTACTTAAATGGTGAATTACAACAGTAGCAAATATTTTTAAAAACACAAAGGAAAGCAAGATTATTGACAAACTTATTATATAATCCAGTATTCTGTTTTCAAAATATACTCTGTTAATAAAATCTAAAAACATAGAACCTCCCTTTTATCTCCCGAGTATTCTTTCCCTGACTTTTTTATATCCGGGTTTGATAACATTATAGATGAGATGTTTCCTCTGATTGTAAGGAATAAAAGCTGATTTCATTGCATTTATTGTTATTTTCTCAAGATCGACAAGAGAGATATCAAAATTCTGTACAGCGAGAAGATATTCATCGGTCATATTTGTAGCACTCATTAAAGTATTGTCCGTGTTCAAAAATACTCTGAAGTTCTTTTCCCAGAAATGGGAGAATGGATGTTTTTCAATTGTTTTAACAGCTCCTGTCTGGATATTTGAAGACAAACAGATCTCAAGGGGAATCCTATGATCGAGAACATAACCTGCTATATCTCCAATCTTCTCAACCTTATTATTCATTATCTTCATATCATCAATAAGCCTTGTCCCATGTCCTATCCTGTGAGCCCCACAGTGCTGAAGTGCCTGCCATATCGAATTTACACCGAAGGCTTCTCCAGCATGGATAGTAATATTGAAGTTTGACTGCTTACAGTAATCAAAAGCTTCTATGTGATCCTTTGGAGGATTTCCTGCTTCTTCTCCTGCAAGATCAAATCCAACAACTCCTCTGTCGCTGTATTTGACGGCAAGTTTTGCCATTTCAAGAGAATCTTTTCTGTCTCTCATTGCACAGATTATCAAACCCCAATTGATATTGAAATTATGTCCTGCAGCTTCAAGACCTCTTAAAACAGACTTAAAAACTTCATCCAGGCTCAATCCACTGAATGTATGAAGTACAGGGGCAAACCTGAGCTCAGCATATACAAGTCCATCTTTCATGCAGTCCTCAAGGACTTCATAAGATACTCTAAAAAGAGAATCTTTAGTCTGCATCACTGATGTTGTGTATGCAAATCCTTCGAGATAAAGGCTTAATGAACCTCCCCGTGCACCCCGCTGGATATGTTCTCTCAGATCGACATGTGAATAAGTCGGTAATTCAACTTTTAGATCCTTTGCAAGCTCAACAATCGTTTCCGGTCTTAAACATCCATCAATATGTCTGTGAAGATCAATTTTTGGAAGAACTTGTAAAAGTTCCTTTGTCAGAATTTTCTTTGGATCAACTTTCCAAAGTACATCTTCCAGTCTCTCAAATACTCTCAAACCTATTTTTCGCGTAACAACCTCCTTGAATATTATTTAATATTTAACTTCTCTTTTGCTCTCTGAGCTTCAGTACTTTCAGGATAAGCTTCTATCACCTGGTGAAAAAAACTATTCCCTCCTGAGGTATCACCAAGTTCATACTTCGCAATTCCGCTGTGGTAGAGAATGGTTGCCTGATATTCACTCATTGGATAATTCAATCTCAATTTTGAATAATTAGAAAGAGCTTCGTGATATTTTTCCTGATAGAACTGAGATTCAGCAAGGTAAAAAGTAGCTTCAACTATTTTCATACTGTATGGATATCTCTCTGAAAAAGCTGTAAAACCCATCTCAGCAAGATCATAATCCCCTTTTGTAAAATCAAGATAAGCTGAATTAAAAGCATCCTGTGATGAAATTCCTGTCGTATCAGATATACTCTCTATCCTCATAATAATACTGCTCAATTCAGTCTTGGATAATTGAAGAGCTTCTCTTAAAGCTTCAATTTTTCTTTCAAGTGATTGGATCAACTGCATAGAAAGAGCACTGTTCTCCCTTGTGTACTGATAAAGAGAGTTCATAGTTGAGTCGATTTCAGCTGCCTGCTGTTCAACTCTGACAAGTCTTTCATCTATTTCTGTTATCTTATCCCTCATATAATCAAAATCTCTCTTAAATGAACAACCGGCAATAATTATTACAAGTACAAGATAAATTGATTTTTTAAAAATTTGCATACTTAATTTCCTATCATTTTAAATTCTACCCTTCTATTCCTCTGCCAAAATGATTCACCCTGTCCGATGGATGTTGGTCTTTCTTCTCCGTATGTCAGAGTATTTATTCTTTCAGGAGCTATACCATAATGAATTAAATAAGCCCTGCAGGCATCTGCCCTTTTCTGTCCAAGAGCGAGATTATATTCAATTGTTCCTCTCTCATCACAATGACCTTCAAGCCTTACTTTCAAAGAAGGATATTTCTGCAATTCCTGAGCATTGTGCAGCATCACAGATTGATATGAAGATTTAATTTCATACGAATCATAATCAAAAAAGACTGTCTTCAGATCTACCGACTCACTGATTGTTGTATCAGAATAAGTTGTATCGGTATAAGTCAAACTGTCATCTATTACTATATCATCCTGAATCTGCTTTGGTGTACAGCTAAAAATAAAAAACAAACTAATCATAGTTAAAATTAAAGCTTTATTCATTATTTCCTCCTCATTTAATGAGACCATGATGGCATAATACTTCCCGGTGATGCTATCACTTCTCTTATTGAAGTACCATTAAAATTCATTGAATATAATTTATATGTTCCGGTTCTACTACTTGAAAAAACTATATGAAGTCCATCCGGGGAAAATCCTGGATCTTCATTTTCGCCTACTGCTGTGAGCTGTCTTAGCTTTTCTCCGGAAGGAGAGATTGTAAATATCTGGAATAAACCTTCATACCTTCCGACAAATACTATTCTGTCACCTCTCGGAGACCAGTGAGGAGATGAATTGTAACTTCCATTCCTCGTTAATAATCTTAATCCAGACCCATCGTCATTTATGATATATATCTGAGGGCTTCCACTTCTGTCGCTGTTAAAAGCTATCTGTGCTCCCGATGGGGACCATGTCGGAGAACAATCTATTGCGCCTGAAAAAGTCAATCTGGTTTCTTCATTAGAAGAAAGACTTTTTTTATAGATATCCGTGTTCCCATCAATATTTTTCATATATACAATATATTGCCCGTCCGGTGAAACCTCACCTCCTAAACTTAAATTACCATCTGAACTTATCTCCGTGTACCCATCGGATGTCTGTCGAACAAGATCCGGTTTTCCATTTTTATATGTAGTATAAAAAATGGTTCCTCCTTCACCCCAGAATGGTGCAAGATTCAAAGAGGAATTACTTACTTCAGCATGATCACCATACCCATCATAATCACAGCTCCAAACACTGGAAGTGAACCCTCCTTTTCTGATATAAACAATTTTAGAAGTAAAAATACCAACTTCTCCAGTTAATTCTTTTACCACATCATCAGATAATTCGTGAGCAATCTGTCTTAATTTATCGACTGTTCCGGTATATGTCTTTGTAAAAACAACTGTTTCAGCATAGGGGTCTATTATAACAGCTGTTAAAACTACAGTGTTTCCCTCAGAGGATAATTTACAGGAAATAATCGCTTCAGCACCAATCGAAGTCAATTTATCCCAGTTTAAAGTAAAAACATCTGTAAATTCAGGAATTTCACTATCTTCTAACAGAGAAAAGTAGAGGCTGTAAGTCAGATCCATTTTAACAATTGTTCTTACTTCTTCTGACATTTTCTCTAAATTTGAAGAAGAAAATATCGGAAGTATTGCAATGTCAATTTGTTCCCTGCCATAGGCTGAAATTCCGACAAATATGTCCTGAGAAGAAATATTCGAAAAAAATATCAGAATCAGCAAAAATATAGATATTTTAATTTTATTCATTTAATTACTCCTGTGCTCAAAATAGAAATGGACAGTAACAGAACTTCCAAATCTTTGTGGTAAGGGAGGAAAAGGAGCTGCATTCTTCACTGCTCTCATTCCTGATATATCAAACAGATTGTCTCCAGAACTTTCTTCAACCTGAATATCTGTAATACTTCCGTCGCTATGAATCATAAATCTGATGGTAACAATTTTTTTCGAAATTGAAGAGCTTAAAGGATCACTGTAATTCCTTCCAACTTTTCTTACAATTATCTTTACATAAGAATCCTCGGGACCTGCACCGGGAATCTGGACAGTAATTGGATCTCCTCCTGTTTCCTCAGGGAGCAGTGATTGAGTATTTTCATCAGGCTTTTGTTCCTCGCGTGGTTGCTGTGTGTTTTCTTCTCTGTCAGGTGCAGGATCAGGAGGACGTTCAATTATGCTTCCGTAATGACTCTCCTGATCGGGAGAAGATGCTACAAGATTAACCCTGTATCGAACCTTATTATTTAAGTCTTTCTTCTTGATAAAGTTATCTGCATTAATATAGAATAAGGTCCAGAATAAAATTATAAAAAGAACATGTAGTGTTATTGAAAAAGAATATCCTTTTAACATCGTTCACTTCGTTGTATAAACTAAATCTATATTGTTTATTCCGGCTTTTGCAACAACTCTCACACAGTCTATGACATATTTATAAGGCACTATCGAATCTGCTTCAATACTGACTACGGACATCTGATCTAAAGTTCTCAAATGAGGAAGAAGATCTTCTGCACTGCCAATAGTATCAATATCTGATACTTCTCCCCCCCGGACAATTGACCATAGATAAAATCCGTTTTTATCTATTGCGATTACAGCATGTTCCTGATCTTCAGAAATCACTTCTGAATATGAACTGTCTTCAAGGATCGGGATATTAACAGCAGATCTGACTTTCTGTTCGTGGAGGATGGGAATTGTTATCATAAACATAATAAGCAATGACATTGTTATATCAACAAGACTGGTAACATTTATACCGGAAATCGGTTTTATTTCATCCGAAACAGCCATATTATTCAACAAGCCCCAATTGAATAGCTTTTTCGATAATTATCTCTGCAAAGTTCTCAATATCGACAATAATACTTTTTAATTTAGTACTCAATGAATTGTATAGAATTACTGCAGGAATTGCTACAACAAGTCCAACCATAGTAGTTATCAAAGCAGCGGCAATTCCTGGACCCACTGCTGATACGACCGCAGACTGATGTTCTCCCATTGCCAGAAAAGCCAGCATGATACCCCATACAGTCCCTAACAGTCCAAAAAATGGTGAAACAGTTGTTGTTGTTGCAAGGAATGATATTTTACCTTCGAGACGGTGCAATTCCTCTCTTATCAGTCTTGCAGAAAGCATTTCAAGTTCATTGATCAAAGGAGAAAGAGGTTCGGGATTATCAGGTGTACCAATCGGAAATATTCTCCTGTTCATACCAATAAATATATTTGAGAATGGAGAATGTTCCGTAACAGTTAAATTCTTCATCATTTCAGTATTTCTCAGAGTATCAAAGATTACCTTGAATTTTATATTGCCATTTACAGTCCTTACATACAACAGCCACCTCTCAAATGAAATTGCAATCATAATAATGGAAATAAGAACAAGAACTCCAAGTATTATCCATGTTACCGGATCAAGATTAATAAAAGATACTGCTGCTTCGTCGTTTTCTGCCCATAAAAGTATGTTTGAAAAAATTAACATTGCCATAAACCTACTTTCTCCCTTACTTCTTGCATTGTCTGTTGTGCAATATCTCTTGCTTTTTTTCCCCCTTCAGCAAGTATTTCCTTCACTTCTTCAGTATTCTTCTCCCAATAGTTCTTCTTTTCCTGGAATGGAGTAAGTTCCTCAATCAGATTTTCAGATAGAATGTTCTTACATTCAAAACACCCTATTGATGCGGAAGTGCATCCATCATGACAGTATTTTCTCTGCTCGTCTGTTGAAAGGAGTTTATGAAGTGAAAATATATTACATTCTTCAGGAACTCCCGGATCCGTTTTTTTCTGTCTTCTTGTATCTGTAACTGCTGTTGAAATTTTCTTCTTTATTGCATCAGGTGTGTCTGACAGATATATACAGTTATCAAGACTTTTGGACATTTTCTGTTTTCCATCGAGACCTATTATCAAAGCTCCTTCACATATTATCGGTTGTGGCTCAGGGAATACATCTCCAAAAATTGAATTGAATTTCCTTACTATTTCCCTTGTCAACTCGAGGTGAGGAATTTGATCTTTACCCACAGGGACACCCTCGGATTTATATATGATGATATCTGAAGTCATTAACACCGGATAATCCAGTAATCCGAGATTTACATTATCTCTGTTCTGTTTAACCTTATCTTTAAAAGTGGGAACTCTCTCACACCAGGCAAGTGGAGTAACAGTATTTAATATCCATGTCAGTTCAGCATGTTCAGGAACCTGGGACTGAACCATAAGAATTGATTTTTCAGGATTAAGTCCGGCAGACAGATAAGCAACAGCCGCATCAAGAACACGCTTTTGAAGTTCTTCAGGATTGTAGTGAACTGTCATTGCATGATAATCAACTATTCCGTATACACAGTCATGATCATCCTGCAGTGGAACCCATTGCTTAATCGCACCAAAGTAATTCCCTATGTGAAGCGATCCTGAAGGCTGTATTCCTGAAAAAACTTTTTTTATCAATATTCCCCCTTTTTAATTAGTAAAATTATAACACATTAAATCTTTCCTGCAAGCTGCCCGCAAGCAGCGTTGATATCCCCGCCGGTACTGTACCTAACAGAAACTTCTATATTACGTGTTTGGAGAGTTCTTTTGAACTTCTCCACTCTTTTCCCTTCTGGTTTATGATATTCCTTTACTGCCTCGTTATAAGGGATTAAATTCACCTTTGACATAGTATCCCTGATAAGCTCAGCAAGCTCTCTTGCATGTTCCGGAAGATCGTTGACTGCTTTGATCAGTACATATTCAAATGTAACTGCTCTGCTGGTTAAATCATTGTACAGTTGAACTGCCGAGATGATCTTCTTCAGGTTCCATTTCTTTGTAACAGGCATAAGGTGCTTTCTCATTTTATCATTTGATGCATTTAAAGATATCGCCAATCTGAACTGCTTCCCACTTTTTGCCAGATGATATATTCCGGGAAGAACACCTGCTGTTGAAAGAGTTATCCTCCTCTGTCCGATACCGAGACAGTTTTTATCCGTAAGCCACACAGCTGCTTCAATTGCACCTTCATAGTCAAGAAAAGGTTCGCCCATGCCCATAAAAACCACATTATTTATCCTTCCTGTACCTTTTAAAAACTTTTTGACAAGAGCAACCTGCCACACAATCTCATATGGTTTCAACTGCCTTTTATATGTCATCTGTCCCGTTGCACAAAATTTACATTTAAGAGGACATCCTACTCCTGTAGAAATACAGACAGTGTTTTTAACACCCTTTTTAATAAGTACAGTTTCAACATTCAATCCATCTTCTAACTCCACAAGAAATAATACTGTCCGGTCTGCGGATTTATTCAAAGATTTTACAAATGGGTAGGAAATATTCTCCCTTAGAAATTCTTTGAAATTTTCCGGAAGATTGGTCATTTTTTCAGGATTAAATACTCCTTTCTCCCATATCCATTTTAAAACCTGTCCTGCTCTAAAAGAAGGATATCCTCTTTCAGCCAAATAACTCTTCATGTCATTATTTGACATTGAAAATATATTTTTTATTATTTTTTCCATAAAATCCTGCTGTTAGTTTACAACCGATATTTTTTCATTTATATTAAATCCTCTCTTCTTTGCCTCTTTAATTATTTTTGAACCTGAAAGTGCATTTTCAACAGAATTGACACCAGGTGATATTTTATTTTTTGTAGCCATAATTGCCATTATAGAAGCATGCCATCCTGTTAATCTTTGCATAGCAGTAAATTCTGTGTTTTCATCATAAAAGTCAATCAATTCAATTACTGCTTCTGATTTTCGACTTTTTAACATTCCGCTGCATTTTACCCTGATTATACAGATATCTTTCACTTTTTCTCTTTTTAACTTTCGCTCAAGCAGAACATGGAAAAAATCTCTCGGTTTTATCTTAATTCCATCTACAATAACTTCATCCTCCTCAAGCAATCCAAGTTCAGAAAAGGATTTAAACTGAGCACAGTGTCCTATATATCTCAAAGTTTTATTTTCAAGCCGTTTCAATTTACCTTTAAATGACCATGGTGCTGTTGAAAGCCCCCCTGAAGTGACAAATGCTTCCAGTTTTCCTACAGATTCAGGGAACTGAAGAATTTCATAATCATCAAAACAGGGAACTTCAACTACTTCTCCTTGCCTCAGGAAAAAAGCTTTACCATAATATTCATTAGTAAGACCTGCAAGGTTAAAAGTTGGTACATAATTCCATGGGGGTTCAGGTTTCTGCGGTAATCCTCCATCCCATATCAATACCTCTTCCGGTTTTTCAAGAAGTGACATTGCATAAATTGCAAGAGATAAATTCATCCCAGGTCCCATTCCACAGTCAGGAATAATTGAAATACCGGCTTTTTTTGCTGCTTCGGTCCTCTCGAGCTGACCGAGAACAACTCCAGTATTACCGCCGAGATCTGTCATGTTTATTTTCATTTCAATTGCCATTTCGGTCAATTGAAGATTCATATTATAATGAACAGCAGCAATTATTGTATCTACTCCTTTAAGAATTCTTTTTAATTCATTTACTTTTGAAATATCTGCATTAACTGCTCTGACAGTATTTTTCCCAAGTAATTTGTTGATATGTGATGCTCCTCTATCAGAAGCACTTCTATCAATATCAATCAGAAGAACTTCATCTGTTTCTCCAAACCTTATAAGGTCATAAGCAGAAGCAACTCCCTGTCTGCCTGCACCAAGAACTGCATATCTATAATTCATCTCATCTCACCTTTATTCTTAATGTACAAGGTAAAACCCTCTTTCAATCCATTTCACAATCCCCCCTGACATATTGTAAATCCTGATAAAACCTAAACTTTTCATCAAATTAAGAGCTGATGAACTTCTTGCACCATGTCTGCAGTAGAGAAGATATATCCTGTTCCTGTCAAGGCTGTCTATATCAGTTTCAAATTCAGATGAATAATAATTTATAAGCAGAGAATTTTCAATATGTCCTGAATCAAACTCATAGTATCTCCTGACATCTATTATCATAAAATCAGGATTGTCAGTATTATCATTTATTAATCTGTAAGCATCATCAGGAGAAATATCTCTGTAAAAATGTGTACTTCCATCCGAACATCCGATTTGAATCAATGATATGGAAATACCAAGAACAATTAGAACTAATTGGATAAACATTTTTATCGCAAACATTATAATTTTATTTTCCTTATCTATTTATTTTTCAATTTATTTTTCTATGTATTTTTGAAAAATATTATCTTTAAATTCAGTTGATAAAATATCCATGTAAATTGTATCGAAAAACTCTCCCCATATTATTTTTGATTCTCTTCTCCTTCCTATTTCTTTAAATCCGCATTTCTCATAGCATCTTATTCCTATTTTATTGTATGAATAGACATTGAGTAAAATATTGTGTAAATTTAATATCCGAAATCCGAAATTTAAAAGGAGTTTTACTGCTTCTTCACCATAACCTTTATTCCTTTTATCTCTATCACCGATAAAAATTCCAAGTTCTGCTGATCTGTTTATATAATCGAAACTGAAAAGACCACAATTCCCGAGAAGTTTATCATTTTCTACCTTTACAATAGCGAAATTACATCCTTTTTTTGCAAGCTCCTCCAATAATTCCCTTTCTTTTGTCAATGAGATAATATTTCCGGCAAGTGACATGAATATTGTCATTTCCATATCATTTATCCACTCGGTGTATTTCTCGACATCATCCGGATTTATAGGTGAAAGATAACATTTCTCCCCTATTATCTTTTTAAAGTATTTCATATCTCCCTCTACAGTTTTTTAAGTTCTTCAATTCTCTGTCTTAATTGCTCTGATCTCTCATAACCGAGAATTATAGCTTTTTCAAGTGCAATATCTGCTTTGTCAAAATCTCTACATGATGCATGTGCAAGGGCAATATTTGCAAAAGCAACAGCATTTTGCCGATCTAATTCAATTGCTTTTTCAAGAATTTCAACAGCCTTATAAGGTTCATCTTTGTATATATACAGAGCTCCTAAACTGACATAGAGCTCAGGATAATCCGGGTCAATTTCAAGAGCTTTCATATAACAGTTCTCAGCTCTTTCATATTCCCCTGTCAGTCTATAGACTATTCCCATATTCACCCATGCTTTATAAAGATTCGGATTGATTTTTATTGCTTTCTGATGTTCATCCAAGGCTTTATCATACTCACCTAACTCAGAATATACATTCCCGAGAATTGTATGAATAAGTTCGGGAGCATAAATACTGACACCGAGTTTTAAAGCAGTTTCAATATCTTCAGCTGCCCTTTGATACTCTCCTCTGTCAAAATGTTCAATTCCTCTGTCTGCATAATCATCACCGTTTTCCGTACTGGTAGAACAGGATAACAGAAGCATTATAATAAACAGCATAACTAAATGATACTTTCTCATATAAACCCCTCTTAATATTTTTATTCTATATAACATCATAAATTTGTTTTTGCATTTACTTTAGGAAATAATAAAGAAATAAAATTTATTCAATTCATTCTCTAATCTATTGCTTATTAAATAATTATTTTATGATAGATTTTTACGTAGGGGATGGGCTTGTCTCATCCCTTACATATATATTATCTTGGGATGTGTGGTGTAGGGCTGTGCATTTTTCTTTTGAATTTAACTTCTTAAATCTTAAATCGTTAATCGGTGTTCGATATTCAGTTCTTATATTGTTGGGCTGGGCTCTGTGTTTATCATAAAACTGATAAAGTTTTTTGCGAAGCAAAAGATTCCATTGATCAAAAATCGTTGAGGATGTTCCTTGTTCTTAAATCAAAAAATAAACAAAATATGTAGGGGCAGGTCATAACCTGTCTATATAAAAGATAAAATCAGAGGTAAGCTGCAGGAGCTTTCAGCTCCTGCAGCTTAATTATTATAATAATGTAACTTTCTTTGTAATATTTCTGCTGTCGGAATTCAGATTAATGAAATAGATTCCTGCCTGAATTTCCTGACCAAAATTATCATCGAGATCCCAAATTATATGATATTCACCACTTGAGTAATTAGCATTTAAAACACTATT
>CBDUTX010000030.1:0-11999 GCA_965370235.1 uncultured Desulfuromonadaceae bacterium
CGATGAGAATAAGAACAGAAGCCGACACAACTGCTTTTGTCGTTGCTGAACCTACTCCTTTTGCACCACCCCGGGCGTAGAATCCATTAAATGTACCTGATATACCAATTATTATCCCGAAAATAACTGCCTTTAAAAGTCCCCCGAATAGATCAACAGGGGAAAAATTTACTTTCATCCCGTTTAAAAATGTCACAAGAGGAATGTCCATTGTAAATATTGCGAGAAGAAAACCTGAAAAAACAGATGCAAACTCAGCTATCACTGTCAGCATCGGAGTGATCAATGATATCGCTAAAATTCTTGGAAGAGCGAGGTATCTATATGGATTAATAGCCATGGATGACAGAGCATCGATTTGTTCTGTAACTTTCATGGTTCCAAGTTCGGCTGCCATTGAAGCACCGACTCTACCTGATAACATAAGTCCTGTTAAAAGCGGTCCTAATTCTTGAAGGGTTGCTTTAACGAGAGCAGTTGAAATATACAATTTTGGAAGAATTCCTCTTCCTTGAAATTCAGCCTGGAATGTTGTGACGAGACCAATGGCAGCTGAGGAGATGATTATTATAGGTAGAGATTGTACTCCGGTGTACAGCATCTGTTCAATTGTAAGTTTTGTAAGAATTTTTGGTTTTTCAAAAGAAGAGAATGTCCTCAATATGAAAAGAAAGATCGAGCCTAAAAGATGCAGTGGATATTTTATGATCAATTTAAAATTTGTGTAAAAATACAGAAATATCTTTTTGACTATATTTAAAAAATTATTCATCAAAAAATCTTATACATTCGGGTTTCCAGTGCAGATGAATTGTACCTGTAGGACCATTCCTTTGTTTTGCAATGATAAGTTCTGCCTGGTTTCTCTTATCTAAGTCCTGAGTATTGTAATAGAAATCCCTGTGCAAGAAAAGTACAACATCCGCATCCTGTTCAATAGCACCTGATTCTCTGAGGTCTGAAAGCTGCGGTTTTCGCGATGTTCTCATCTCTGGTGCTCTGCTCAGTTGAGAGAGAGCAAGAACCGGGACATCGAGTTCTTTAGCAAGGGCTTTCAGGGACATTGATATATTTGCAACTTCCTGCTGCCTGTTTGACACCCTTCTATCGGTATATCTGATCAGTTGCAGATAATCGATTATTATCAAACCTAATTTTCCCCCTGTTCTACTTATGTCATCTGCTTTACGCCTTGCTTTTGCTCTCAGCTCAAGAAGAGATATCGCTCCGAAGTCATCGATGAAAATATCAGAATCAGATATAACTCCTGCTGCTTCGGTTAAACGATCAAAATCGTCCTGACTTACAAAACCCTTGTTTACATTAGAACTGTTGATCTGGGACCAGGATACAAGTAATCTTTTTACGAGTGTCTTGGCAGACATTTCAATACTGAATATAAGTATAGGATAATTTCCTCTGACAGCTGCATCCATTGCAATATTCAGCGCAAGAGCTGTTTTCCCCATACTTGGTCTTGCAGCGAGAATAATCAGTTCTTGTCTTTGGAATCCTCTTGTCAATTCATCAAGTTTTGTAAAATATGTCTGAACACCTGTAAGTTCTCCTTTATGCCCTATCATTGCTTCAATTTCTCTGATTGTATCATCGATAACTTCATGTAGAATTTTGAAATCCTGAGAAATCTGCTCCTGTCTTATCTTGAAGATAAGGCTTTCTGCATTGTCGAGCTGCTCTTCAGGTTCTTCATCTGTTTTCATTGCAATAGTTATCACCTTATGACATGTTTCAATTAATTTTCTTAAAATCGATCGACCTTTAACTCTTTTAATATACTCTGTAGCATTCGCTGTTCCGAGCAGATTGGCTTCTAATTCGGCAAGATAAGCAATACCGCCAACATCCTGTATTTTTTTCATCTGTCTGAGTTCATCTCCGACTGTCACCAGATCAACTTTTGCAGTTAGATTTTTTTTGAATATTCTGCAGATACCCTCGAATATTATTCTGTGAGCAGGTATATAGAAATCATCAGGATCAAGTGTTTCAACAGCAAGAACACATGCTTCAGAATCAAACAGACATGCTCCTATAACAGCACCTTCTGCTTCAGGGGAAGATGGAAGGGAAGGTTTATATGAATCTGAGGTCTTTGTCATAACCAGTACTCAATTTCTTCAGGAGGTGTACCTGCTAATATCTTATTGACTGTTTTAATATCCTCCCATGTCGGTCTTTTTAGATTTGGATTTCTAAGTAATGCACTTGGATGATAAGTAACTACAACCGGTATATTCCCGTAATAGTGGATTTTTCCTCTATAATCAGCAAGTTTATGACCTTTACCAAGTAATACAAATGAAGAAAATCTGCCAAGAGTGCAAATTAATTTAGGAGAAATTATTTCTATTTGTTTTTTTAAAATTGGAATACAGGCTGAAATTTCATCTTTCTCAGGATCACGGTTTCCCGGTGGTCTGCATTTCAGGACATTGCATATATATACATCTTCCCTTGTCATTTGCATGCCTTTTGTAATTATCTCTGCTAACAGCTTTCCTGCTCTCCCGACAAAAGGTCTTCCTGAAAGATCTTCATCTCTTCCCGGAGCTTCACCAACAAAAACAATGTCTGTATCAGGTTTACCTTCTCCAAAGACAATATGGGTTCTTTTTTCAGCTAACTTGCATTTTGAACAATTTGAATATTTTTGCATCAGTTTTTTCATTTCTTTTTCCGGATTGAAATTGTCTTCTTTTGAGAATTTTATTTCTACAGGTAATTCATCAATTCCTTCTTCAAGTAATTCTTCAAGTAAAGATTTTATCTGAAGACTGTCAATATTATCCATAGAAGTATATTCTATCAGGCTTTAATGTATTTTATAAGTTTGGAGGTAACATCTCTTGCAATTTCTTCTTTTCTTTTATCTTCATATTCTTCAATAATACTGCCTTTATTATCTAAAAGCCATGCTGAAGTTGAGTCACTACCAAGTGAACTTAATGTATTAACTAAAATCATATCTATTGATTTTTCTTTTATTTTTACTCTTGCACTCTCCAGCGGAGATTGACATTCAAGAGCAAAACCCAGAGTGAAAAGCTCGGGATGTGTTCTTGATATCAGAGCAAGTAGATCTTCATTTTCTTCAAGTTCTAAAGTCAAACTTCCACTTCGTTTTATTTTTCCCTTTACTGTGACTTTTGGTTTATAATCGGATATTGCTGCAGTCATTATAAGGATATCTGATTTTGTGGAATATTCCATTAAAGTGTTTTTGAATTCATCAGATGTTCCGGCTATAATGGATTTACAACCAAATGGACATTTTACTACAGGAGTATGAATAAAATATATTTCCTTTGCTCTTTGTCTATATGCTTCTCTGGCAAAAGCTATACCCATTTTTCCCGAAGAGAGGTTTGTTATCACTCGTACTTCATCAATAGGTTCGGAAGTTCCACCTGCTGTTATGATAACATTATAGTTTTTTAAGTAACCTTCAGAAAGGGATCTCTGTAATGTTGTAATAATATCCTCTTCTTTTGATAATTTACCATAACCTGAATCTCGACAAGCCAACTCACCCTTAATTGGTCCTATAAAAGTAAAACCTGTATTTTTTAATACTTCAACATTCTCCTGTACGAATTTATTAGACCACATATTGGAATTCATTGCAGGAGCAAGGAATACAGGTCCGTTGAAAGCTAGGATCAAAGAGGAAAGTAGATCATCTGCCAACCCATGAGCAAATTTTGATATAATATCTGCACTTGCAGGAGCAACAAGAACACAATCAGCCCATTTTGCAAGATCAATATGAGGTATGGGGAAATCTCTGTTGAATTTAAAAAAATCGAAAAATACTTCTTCTTTTGTAAGAGAATAAAAAGTAACGGGGTTTATGAATTCACAGGATGCTTTTGTCATCACAATTTTTACATTGAATCCCTCGATCTGTAATTTTCTCAGAATATTAGGTGATTTGTAAGCTGCGATACTTCCGGTGATACATAAGAGAATGTTTTTCAAATTTCCTATTATTCCTTTTCTTCGTCGTTATCATCTTCATTTTTCACATCTTTTATATAGTAATACTTTATACCTTCGGTTTGTAATTTTTTAAGACTTATCACAAGAGGTTTTTCCTTTAATTCTTCACCGGTTATTGTAGCAAGTGTATTGATTTTTTTTGCTTCTCTTGCAGTAGCAATGGTCAATTCATATATACTCACATCATCTTTAATAATTTTATCTCTACCGATACGATAACTTTTTTTTACCATTAAAATCCTCCTCTAAGTCAGTATTTATCATTTTACATTTTTCTGCTGTAATTATGCATGTAATTTTTTTAGATGCTTCTTCTAAAATGTCATTGACAATCATATAATCATAGTTCTTGATATGTTTAAGCTCATTTGAAGCATCAAGCAACCTTTTTTTAATTATTTTGTCATTTTCTGTACCTCGTTTGTAAAGACGGTTTTTTAATATCCGCCATGAAGGAGGTATTATAAAGATTGAAATTGCTTCAGGATAAATTTTTCTGATATTTTCTGCTCCTTGAATGTCAATATCCATAATGCAGATCTTGCCCTTTTTTATAAAATTTTCAAGTGAAACTCTTGGTGTTCCATATAAAAAACCATGAACTTCAGCCCATTCCAGGAAATAATTCTGTTCAATTTTGTTTTTAAATTCTTCATTTGTAAAAAACAAGTAATCTATTTCATCTCTTTCAGAATCTCTTTTAGGTCTTGAAGTAGCTGATATGATGTATTTTACATTGATAGAAGAGGATATTATGAATCTGCAAATCGAGGTTTTTCCTGCACCTGATGGTCCTGATAGTATAAAAATCAATCCTTTCATTCTATATTTTGAACCTGCTCCCTGAGCTTTTCTATAATTTCTTTCATATTAATTGTATTTTTTGTAATTGTAATATTTTGACTTTTTGATGCAATTGTATTTGTCTCTCTCAGAATTTCCTGCAGCAGAAAGTCCATTGTTTTTCCTACAGGTCTATCTTCATTATTCAACTTATAAAATTGTATGATGTGTGAATCTAATCTGATTAGTTCTTCTTCAATATCCATTTTATCAGTCAGAATTGCTATTTCCTGAAAGAATCTGTCATCAATGTATCTTTTCAGTTCGATATTCTTCTGAGAAATGAAATCTTTTGAAATATCTGAAAATAAAGATTTTATATGTGATTTCTTTTCCTCAAGAATAATAGGATACATCCTTTTTATTTCAATTATCATATCTTCGAGTAGCTGAAGTTTATTTTTTATATCACAGGTAATAAGTTTTCCTTCATCCGATCTCATTTTGTAAACATTTTTTAATACAGTATCAATAAGTTCCAAAATATGAATATCCTGATTATTTTCTTTATCATTTTCAAAGATAAATATTTCCGGAAAGGAAAGAAGATTGGTAATTGAAACACTGTCTTTAATTTTTAAATGTTTTTTCAAAATATTAAGATTTTCAAATACTCTTTCGGCAATATCAATATCAATTTTTGTTGGTTTTGCAATTTCGTCTTTTCCATTTATCGTTATTCTTATATTGACTTTTCCTCTTTTGATGTATTTTTTTATAATTAATCTTATTTTATGTTCAAAATTGTTTAGGGATTTTGGTATTCGAGTAGATATTTCAAGATATCTCTGATTTAGTGTTTTTATTTCAACGGAGATGTTATCTCCATCAGGAAGTATTTTTGAATCACTCCCGAATCCAGTCATACTTAACGGCATACTTCATTCTCACTGAATATAATAGTTACCGGTCCTGTATTGACAGAATCTATTTCCATATATTGCTGAAAGTCCCCTTCAATTGTATTTAAAGATAATACTTTCATTTTCTCGATAAATTTCATGTAAATATTTTCAGCTTCCTTTGCCGGAGCTGCTCTGTTGAAGCTTGGTCTTCGTCCTTTTGTAGTTTCTGCATGTAAAGTAAATTGAGAAATTACCATAACATCACCATTGATATCCCTTATACTGAGATGAAAATTTTGTTTTTCATGTTCAAAAAGGCGTGAATTTGATATTCTTTCTGCGAATTTTTCTGCAATTTGTATTGTATCATCTTTTGCAATTCCAAGATAAATCAAAAGACCTCTGTTTATAGAACCTTTAATTCCCCTTTGTGATGTGAAGTTCGCTTTTTTAACTTTCTGTACAATTGCTAACATTATCTGTTTTTATTATATTTTTAAAAAGAATTTGTTCTTGATAAAACCTTTAAATTTAACATATTTATGTGTTTTATACAATCTCTCATTTAACTTAAAAATAACTCAAAAAACAATAATTATTTTTATTACAACTTTCCTTTGTAAAAATACAAATCTTTTACAATTTAAGTAATCTTTTTGCAGTAAAGAATTATTATTTTCTTAAAAATATTATTTTACAGAGACAATACATATTAATAAACTTTTATTTTACTATGACACCGCTGATAATTTGTATAAATAGAGTTATTGATTTAATATGATTTTATTAGGATATTAAAGATTTATAGTCTATACAAATATAAATTTTGATTGTATAATTTTCGGTTTTTGAATCAAAGCAGTAATAAATTAAAAGTGAGGATTTTATATTATGGTAATGGATCGTTTTAGAAAACATATGACAATAATGTTTTGGATAATTTCAATTGCATTTGTCGGAGGATTTGGTCTTTCATCACTATGGGATTCCTTTACTCAGAGAGGAAGATCATCTCAAATTTCTTCTGGTGACTTTCCTCCGGACACTGCTTTTGTTGTCAAATCTATGATTATTCCAGAAATATTTTTCCAAATTGAGATTGGAAGAGAACTGTCACTGTCACAACAGAGAGGAACTTATATTAGTCCGAAGGAAAGGGACATTATTGAAGAAGGAGTTTTTTTCAATAAAATACTTGATGAAGAGGTTTTTTCAAAAGCTGAAAATATCGGCTTCGGTTTAAGTAACAATTATTTAAATCTTCTCCTCGATACATTGACATATTATGACAGATTTTTTGCCCAGGAAAGACATCTGTCGCCAGATTACTTTGAAAAATTTGTTTACAAGCGTGAAATGACAAAAGCTCTTAAAACTTTGATTGGTATGTCAGCCTGGTTGTCTCCATATCAAGCTATGACTTATATGCATTTACAGTCAGATAAGTTTCAAGCTGAATACATATACATTCCACTTCAATCGGAACTGGAATTTGAAGTTAATGATTCAATGCTGGTAGATCTTTATGACACATTAAGACTTCTGGGGTTGACTTGGAGACCTGAACAGGTATTTGTAGATTATATTTCTCTTCCTTATGGACCTCAGGAAGAAGACTGGATAAGAATTGAAAGAAATATTACAAATTTAAAGAATAATATCATCAATTCTGGTGAAGATTCACTCGGTCGGTCATTTGCTTCTATTGCTGAAGAAGTATCAGATGATATCGGTTCTAAAGCTAATGGTGGTTATCTTGGATGGCTGACAAGAGGTGTCAGTATTGACGCGAGATTTATTGAAGTTGTATTTAATACTCCGGTTGGAGAGATCGGAGGACCCGTCAGAACCGAATATGGATGGCATATTATCTATGTTAATGATAATGAGATTGATTCCGTTGAGATTTATCATATTCTGTTGAAAGTCACAGGTGATACCGAGAGGGATCAAAAGACAATTGATTTAATGGAAACTGTTATAAAGGAAGCAAGGACAACAGGACTGAGCCATGTTGCTGATAAGTATTCATTACAAATTCGAAGAAGTTTACCTTTTGACAGATGGGGTGAATATGTACCTGAGTTCGGTTTTATTCAAAGTCTTGTTAACTTTGCATTTTCAGCTGATTCCGGAGTTGTGAAAGGTTCTTATTATGGAAATGAAAATATTGTGGTCATACAGACTGTAGGACATCTTCCTGCACGTGAAGTCAGATTTGATGACATACGAAGAGAACTTGAAGATTCATTGAAAATTGAATACGAGTTTGGACAATCTTTTGTAAAAGCTTTAAATGGAGTAGATTTTATCGCTCAAGGCATGAGTCTTGAAGATGTGGCGAATAGAATTTCAGGTGAATTTGTTGATTCAATTGAATTCAGCTTTTACTCGAATATTCCTTATTCTTCATCAGGAGGTATTGTTCAGTCAGTTGCTTTTACTGCTCCTGACACTGGATATTACGGACCGATCAAGGGGTTTCATGGGACATATTTAGTGCATTTAATGAGCAGGGAAACGCAGCCGGACAGTATTATTCAGAATGATATGCCCTATTTTTGGTTTCATCTCAGCATGAGCAGATCTTCGGAATTTATAAATCAATGGTCTCTGTCCATTCTGAACAAAGCATTTTCAACAGGTGATATTTTTGATTTAAGATATAAGGAAAATGAAAATTGATCTTTTAAAAACGGGGCTGACGGGACTCGAACCCGCGACCTCTGGCTTGACAGGCCAGTGTGCTAACCAAGCTGCACCACAGCCCCTGAAAGATAAGTTGAATTATTGTGATAAATTTGTTTTTTGTCAAGTAAATTTGTTAGAAGTTATAAAATGTAAATACATTTAAGTTTAAATAACAAGTAAATGGAGGGGATATAATATGTTGCCGTTACTTCAATTGAAATTGAAATGTCCCAAGTGTAATCATTCCCTTATGGATGATGAAAATCCTATCAATAAATCTTCAAGTGTTTCCTTAAATATAAAAATCAAAGATAAGGAATCCTGGATCAGATTGAGTTCACTTTACGGTGATTATACACATGAAATCGGGATTGATATGAATCCCGGAGGAACTGCCAGGTTCTACTGCCCACACTGCAGGGAAGAATTAGCTACTGAAGTGTTGTGCGATGTCTGTAATGCTCCAATGATACCTTTATTGCATGAACAGGGTGGAATTGTAAAATTCTGTTCAAGGAAAGGCTGTAAAAACCATTCTGTTGAGTTCAAAGATGTTGAACAGGCAGCAAAAATATTCTACAATAAATACAGTTGGGCTGGTGAGGAAGGAATAAAAGTTAAGAGTAAAAAACTTGAGAAAACAGTAGAAATTATTTCCTCAGGTGCATATCTGTCGACATATTGTCCACACTGTCAAATATCTCTTGTTGAGAATGATACGATTAAATTAAAAGTAAAGGGAAAAGACGGGACACAGGGATTTCTTTATCTGGATCCACATTTGAATTCCTTTTCGAATAAATCTACGATAGATATCCCTGAAAATGAGGTAGTTGAAGATCTATCTTGCCCTCATTGTTCACATAGTCTTATCGATTATAAGGATAAATGTAAAAAATGTCATGCTGATGTGGCAGCTATTAAGGTTTCAGCTTTTACCAAGTTGATAGATTTCAAGTTCTGTTCCAGAAAAAACTGTCACTGGCACGGATTGAGTAATGAAGATCTTGAAATGATAGAACTTGATGACAGTGATGAATGGTAGGTTAGAAAATGTATCCGATATTAGAAAAAAGAGAAATGGCGGAGAAGACGATCTGTCACCTTGTTATTAGAGCCGAAGATATCTCTAAAAAAGTCAAACCGGGTCAATTTGTTATAGTCAAAGTTAATGATAAAGGAGAGAGAATACCTTTGACAGTGGCAGATAAGAATCCCGAAGCCGGAACAATTACAATAATATTTCAAATAGTAGGTAAAACAACAGCTCTCTTGAGAAATCTTAGAGTAGGGGACAATATAAAAGATGTTGTCGGTCCTCTTGGGAAACCAACACATATTGAGAAAGTTGGAACTGTAGTCTGTGTCGGAGGAGGAACCGGGGTTGCGATATTACATCATCTTACAAAAGTCCTTTATGAAAAAGGGAATGAAGTAATATCGATAATAGGTGCGAGAACTAAATCTCTTATCATCTTAGAAGAAGAAATGAAGAAGATCAGTCATGAACTCATTGTTTGTACCGATGATGGTTCATATGGTTATCATGGTTTTGTTACACAGGCATTGAAAGAAGTTATAGGAAGAAAAGATGATATCAAACTTACTGTTGCAATTGGTCCTGTTCCAATGATGAGAGCTACGGTTGGTGTTACAAAGAAACCTTATATTCCTACTATTGTTTCATTAAATCCTATCATGGTAGATGGAACAGGGATGTGCGGTGCCTGTAGATGTACAGTGGGTAACGAGACAAAGTTTGCCTGTATTGACGGTCCTGATTTTGACGGGCATGAAGTTGATTTTGATGAACTTGAGCGTCGTCTTAGTGCATATTTAATTCAGGAAAAAGATTCATTATTATTTTCCATAAAATAGGCGGTTGAAAATGGAACAAATTTCAGATGAAAAATATATTGAGTATGGAGCTCGACTTCAAGCTTATTGCCCTCATTGTCATAGAGGATTGAATAGAAAATATCCAAAAAGACAAAGTGAATTTATTGAAGTAGTGATTGAATATAATGGACTGAACGGTAAATTGAGATTGAGTCCTTATCTGAAGGTCTTTGATATAGAAATTACAATTGATATGCCAGAGGGTGCTGAAGCTGATAATATTTTCTGCCCCTACTGCAAGCAAAGTCTTCTCGATGACTCAAGAACATGTGAATCAGGTGACCATAGAGTAGCAAAGATACTTGTCTCAGCGTATTCAAGACTTTTATCTTTTTTCATATGCGCCCGGAGAGGATGTACATGGCATGGTTTGGATAAACGAGATCAGGGATGGTTGAAAATATTTATTCCCCGTCAGAAAATGCTGGAACAGGATCCTTTTATTCGTGTGAAGAACTTTGAAGAAGTCCCGCTTGGACTGAGAATAGAACAGGTTAAATTAGAAGCGAACAGGTGTATGCAGTGTCCGAAGCCTTTTTGCATCGATGGCTGTCCTGTTGGTGTAGATATAAAGAGTTTTATAAGAAAGATCAAGGAAGATGATTTGCTTGGAGCTATCAGGATAATAAAAGAGACAAATGCACTTCCGGCAGTATGTGGCAGAGTATGCCCTCAGGAAATTCAATGTGAATTAAAATGTATTCTCGGGAAAACCGAAAAACCTGTAGCTATAGGAAATCTTGAGAGATTTCTTGCTGATTATGAACGAGCTATGGGAGTTCAGAATCCTGTAAAACCCGAGTTGACAGGAAAGAAAGTTGCAATTGTAGGATCAGGTCCTTCAGGACTTACACTTGCCGCTGAGATGGCTAAATCAGGTCACGAGGTTGTTGTCTATGAAGCTCTTCATGAGCTTGGAGGTGTTCTTCTATATGGAATACCTGAGTTCAGATTGCCAAAGGATATAGTAAGCAAGGAAATTGATTTTCTAAAAAAACTTGGAGTAGTATTCAAAACAAATCATGTCATAGGGAAACTGTTTACTATTAAAGAATTATTTGAAGAACTTAACTTTGATGCACTATATATCGCAACGGGTGCCGGATTGCCACGTTTTATGAAAATGCCCGGAGAAAATGCACCGGGCGTTTTTTCAGCCAATGAATATCTGACAAGAATGAATTTGATGAAATCATATCTCTTTCCTGAATATGACACTCCCCCTCCTTTAGCAAGACGAATTGTAGTTGTTGGAGGTGGAAATGTTGCAATGGATTGTGCCCGTACTGCTTTAAGAGTACCTGGTGGTGAAAAGGTAATCCTGGTTTATAGAAGATCAAGAGAAGAGATGCCTGCAAGAGGAGAAGAGATACATCATGCAGAAGAGGAAGGAATTGATTTTCACCTTCTGACTAATCCTATTGAGGTTGAAACAAACAAAAGGGGATGGGTCAGCGGATTGAAATGTATTAAAATGGAGCTTGGTGAACCTGATGAATCCGGAAGAAGAAGACCTATTCCTATTAAAGGATCCGAATATGTTCTTGATTGTGATATGGTAATAATTGCTATTGGTGCAGGTCCAAATGAAGTACTGTTCCAGGGATCACCGGAATTGAAGAGGAACAAATGGGGTTATATAGATGCAGATCCAAAGACAGGAAAAACCTCAGTTGAAAGAGTATGGGCAGGTGGTGATAT
>CBDUTX010000031.1:0-11817 GCA_965370235.1 uncultured Desulfuromonadaceae bacterium
TTCCTTGTCGCTTCAAATCCATCCATTTTTGGCATTTGAACATCCATTAAAATAAGATCAAAATTTTCCGGAGTCGAGGTAAACAACTCAAAAGCTTCCAATCCATTATTTGCTATTTTAACATGATATCCGGCTTTTTTTAGTATCAGCTCAGCAAGTTTTTGATTTGCCGGATTATCTTCTACAAGAAGGATGTTTACAGAATGTTTCATCTCTTCCCGAGCTGAATATTGTGTTACAATTTTATGATTCTTTATATCCTTTTCTTCTTCTGTTTCGCTTATTAATCTTTCTAATACTCTGTACAATTTTTCTCTGCGTAAAGGTTTGCTTAAAAATGCACTAAATCCTACTTCTTCACATTTTTTTGCATCCCTGTCCATCAAAGAAGATAAAGCAATCAATGGAATGTTATAATACAATTCTTTTCCTTTTTTTCCTTCCTCCCATAATCTAATTGTCTTTGCAACTTCATATCCATCCAAATCAGGCATTTGAATATCAATAATACAAAGATCAAATGGTTTATTATTTTGAAAAGCCTTTTGCAAAACGGGCAAAACTTTTCTTCCCTGTTTCAAAGCAAATACTTTAATATCAACTAATTCAAGAACATGTAGCAAAATATCAAGATTAGTCTGATTATCATCAACAATAAGAATTTTTTTATTTGAAAGAGAAGTGGGTAAAAACTTTCTGAATTCTTTATCTTCAGTTTTCTCAAGCCATGCAGTAAAGTGAAAAGTGCTTCCTTTCCCTATTTTACTTTCCACCCATACATCACCCTCCATAAGCTCTGATATCTGTTTACATATCGATAAACCAAGACCAGTTCCACCATATTTCCTTGTAGTTGAACCATCAGCTTGCTGAAATGGAATAAAGATATCAGATAATTTGTTTTCAGGAATTCCAATCCCTGTATCTCTTATAATTGCATGAAGTTTTATTCTGTTTTCATTTTCTTCATCAACATCAAGACATAATTCAATTTCTCCACTATCGGTGAATTTTGAAGCATTACTCATAAGATTAGTAAGAACCTGTCTGAATCTACCTGGATCTCCTTTTACCATTGCAGGAATATAGCTTCCTATATGACATAATATTTCAATTGGTTTTGTTCCAATCTTTGGTTTAATGATATCACAGACATCATAAGCAAGAAGCTCCGGATCAAAATCAATTTTATCAAAAGTAAGTTCTCTGGCTTCGATTTTTGAAAAATCAAGTATACTGTTAATTAGAATCAAAAGAGATTCACCACTGCTTTTGATTGTATTAGCATAATCTATTTGATTTTCAGTCATTTTAGTATCAAGAAGTATATCTGTAAAACCTATTACAGCATTCATAGGTGTACGGATTTCATGGCTCATGTTTGCAAGAAATTGACTTTTTGCTGTATTTGCTTCATCTGCTTTAACAGATAAAATTTTTGTTTTTTTGATAGATTCAGATAACTCTTTATTTGTAGTCTTTAACTTTTCTTCAGCTTTTTTCCTTTCTGAAATATCTCTCATTATTCCAACAGCATTCCATTCTCCATGCAACTTTATTGCAGATAATGACAATTCCACAGGTATTTCAACACCATCTTTTCTTATCGCTGCTAATTCAAGAGTTTTTCCAACAGCTGCTCCTTTTCCTGTTTTTTGAAAATGTGGAAAAACTTTATTGTGCGCTTCTTTAAATCTTTCCGGTACAAGTAAGGAATGAAGATTTTTATCTTTTACTTCATCAAATGAATATCCAAATATTTTTTCTGCAGCTTCATTCCAAAAAGAAATATTACCTCTATTATCTATCATAACCATTGCATCATGAGTTGAAGAACTTATAGCACGAAATGTTTCTTCACTTTCGCGAAGTTTTTCTTCTATTTTTTTTCTTTCATTAATCTCAGTTTCTAAATTATTTTTCGATACAGTTGTCTTATACAATTTTTCTGTCATTATATTAAATGAAGTAATCAAATTACCAATCTCATCATTTTGCCTGACTTCTATCTTTTCGAGCTTAAAGTCTCCATTTGAAATTTTTAATGCTTTCTCTGAAACTATTTTTATTGGATTTGCAATATTCCGGGATATTATCAAAGCAAATATTATCACTATAATTGCAATAATAATAAAAAGTATAATTGTTAAATTCCTAATAAGAAATGCTGCTCCATATGCTACCGAAGCTTTCTGATTAACAATTATTCCCCATCCCCACCCATCAAAATCTCCTTTACCTATGAGTGAGTAAGTTGCCCCAACTATTTTTTCTCCTCTGTCATTTTTATATTCTGTTATTTCTGATTTTCCATCAAGTAAACTCTGAACAATTGAATAATCGTATAATCTATATGTTGTAAGAAATTCTTCTTCATCAGGTCCGGCTATTATTTCTCCTCTACTATTTAATAAATATGCATGATTAATACCTGAAGCATTTTCATCAAGTTCATTTACCCATATTATTATATCCTCCATGGACAATCTTATAGTTATTACCCTGACAATGTTCTCTTTTTTTCTGTCATAAATTGGAGCATTAAAACCAACTACCCTTTTCCAGTTAGCAGTTTCTGCTCTATAAACATCTATGGGAATAACTTCACCTGATTGACATTTTATGGTTTTCTTAAACCACTCTCTGTCAGCTCTTAAATCTCCAATTAATTCTTTCTGTGTGCAGGCAATAATAATTCCATTTATATCTATAATAGAAATAGCTTCATAATCCGGATTTGAAGATAATATTTGTTCAATACGAGTTTGAATAATATCAATATCATCTGATAAAAAAATCCCACCTGATGAAATCATAATAATCTTTTTATATTGATTATCCATATAAAAAGATATTTTTTCTCCACAATCTTCAGAAATTTTTTCCAAGTAAACTTTTGTCGAATTTTTCAGTTGCTTTTCTGTTATAAAAAAAGAAATAAGACCTACAATTAAAAGTGGAATTAAAGATAAAATTATGAAACCGGATAGAAGTTTATTTCTAATTTTATTTTTTGGAAGTATGCTCTTTAACATATTATAATTAACCTAATTTGTTAAATACCGATACTTGTAATGTTAATTTAAAAAATAATATTTGTACATTATAATATTTAGTTATTCTTCAAAAACTATAGAAAATTTTAAAAATTTATTGAATAATTAATATTATTTTAAGAAATGGTAGCAACTTGTTTTTGCTTTGTTAAAAGGTGTATTACATAAAAAGGATATTTAATGTTCTCTTACTATATCTTTAACTTTCATCAATCTCGTTAAATTTGATCTTTCCATTTCAGAAAGTTTCTGACGTATGTGTTTTATTGTATCGATAAGATTTGGTATCAGAATATACTCGAGGCTGTTCACTCTTCTTCTTGTTTTAGCAACTTCATCAGCAAGCATCGATACAGTCTTTTCTTTTTCGGCAAGTTCAAATAATTCCTCGGAAACTTTATCAAGAGATGAAAGGGAAGTATCCAACTCGGAAGAAGTATCAGCAAATCCATAACAAATAATCTCACCTTTAACTTTTTTTCCAAAAACAGGTACCCTCAGATTCATTATATGTTTTTGTTCAACCTCGAGTGTAACTTTTTTCCTCGGCATCAATAGAGCTATTTCAACAGATCCCGGCTCCGCTCCCGCTTTTGCAAGGACAAAATTTTTCATTGCTTCAGCAAGATCTTTCTCAACCACAATCCTCAGATTCTTGACCTCATCTATCATCGATAGAAGCTGCCTCATCAATTCGTCCTGTTTATCTTTGAGAAGCTTATGACCTCTTTTTGCTATTACAGATCTTTTTCTAAGCCGAAGAAGTTCCTGTCTGGTAGGATTAACCTCAAGTATCAACTTTAATTTTCCTCGGTCTGAAATTTTGAAAAGTATTTATCAATATATTCATCCCTGACACGGCGCAACTCAACTCTTGGGAATACCGAAAGAAGTTTCCAGCCAAGATTTAGTGTGAATTCAATATCTCTATTGTCATCAAAATGTTGTGATATATACTGTTTTTCAAATTTCTCGGAAAATTGAAGATATTTCTGATCGAGATCTGAAAGAGCTGCTTCACCAAGAATGACAGCAAGTTCAGCAGCTTCTTTCCCCCTTGTATAAGCAGCAAAAAGCTGATTGAAAAGATCTGCATGATCGTCCCTGGTCTTCCCTTTTCCAATACCTTTGTCTTTCAATCTTGAAAGGGACTGCTGGACATCAACCGGAGGATTAATTCCTCTTCTATAAAATGCCCTGTTCAATATCATCTGACCTTCTGTAATATATCCTGTGAGATCAGGAATTGGATGTGTTTTATCATCTTCAGGCATTGTCAGAATCGGTATCATTGTTATCGACCCTTTCTTATCTTTTATTCTTCCTGCCCTTTCATAGACAGTTGCCAGATCAGTATATAAATATCCCGGATAGCCTCTCCTGCCGGGTATTTCCTTCCTTGCAGCAGAAACTTCTCGTAGAGCTTCACAGTAATTCGTCATATCGGTTAAAATTACAAGTACGTGTTTTCCAAGATCAAAAGCAAGATATTCTGCAGCTGTCAGAGCACTTCTCGGTGTTGCAATTCTTTCAACAGCAGGATCATCTGCAAGGTTCATGAATAGAACTGCCCTGTCGAGAGCTCCTGTCCTTCTGAAATCCTCGATGAAGAATTCAGATTCTTCATAAGTTATTCCCATCGCTCCGAAAACTACGGCAAATTCTTCCCCTGATCCGATTACTGTTGCCTGCCTCGCTATCTGAGCTGCCATCTCATTATGCGGAAGACCACTGCCTGAGAAAATCGGGAGTTTTTGTCCTCTGACAAGTGTATTCAATCCATCTATCGTTGAAATTCCAGTCTGAATAAATTCATCGGGATAATCTCTTGCATAGGGATTAATAGGAGCACCGTTTATATCTCTTTTTAAATCAGGTATCACAGGGGGACCTCCGTCTTTAGGATAACCCAAACCATCAAAAACTCTTCCCTGAATATCCGGTGAAAGTGAAAGTTCAATTCCTCTTCCTCTGAAAGAAACAGCAGTATCCTTTACATCAAGTCCAGATGTTCCTTCAAATACCTGAATCAGAGCTTTATCTTCCGATACTTCAAGAACTTTTCCTCTTCTTATTGTATTATCAGACAGAATAAACTCAACCAATTCCTCATATTTTACTTTCCTAACCCCTTCAATTAACACAAGAGGTCCTGCAATCGAAGAGATGGTCTTATATTCTGTTCGGACTCTCATTTGTCACCTCCGGAGATATTTTCATAAAGTTCATTTATCTGTTGATCGATGTCCTTTTTAAATTCATTTATTTTATCTATCTGCTCTTCATGAAGATATCTTGCTCTCGCTATATTCTCAATAACAGGAATGGTGAATAATTTAGTTACTTCTATATTTCTCTCTAAAGCCCATTTACATTTCTTATAAAGATATAATATCAATGACAGCAGCAAATACTGCTTTTTAATCGATGCAAAGGTATCTACCTCATGAAAAGCATTCTGATACAGGAAGTCCTGTCTTATCGAGCGTGCTATTTCCATTGTCATTCTGTCAGGAGAAGAAAGTGCCTCCAAACCTACCAATCTGACAATCTCCTCAAGTTCTGCTTCTTCTTCAAGTATTCTTATAGCTTCCTTTTTCAAATAAACAAAATCATCTGCGACTTTTTCATTGAAATAATTCTCGAGGGCTCTGTTGTATAGAGAATATGACCTGAGCCAGGATATTGCAGGAAAATGTCTCTGATATGCCAGCTTATCTTCTAATGCCCAGAAAACTTTGACAACACGAAGAGTAGCCTGAACAACGGGGTCCGAAAGATCTCCACCGGGAGGAGAAACAGCTCCGATAACCGTCAAAGCGCCCTCTCTCTGATCACTCCCAAGACACACTGTCTTCCCAGCCCTTTCATAAAATGATGCAACTTTAGCTGAAAGATAAGCAGGATATCCTTCATCTCCCGGCATTTCTTCTAAACGACCTGATATTTCTCTCATCGCTTCAGCCCACCTCGAAGTAGAATCTGCCATAAGAGCAACTGAATATCCCATATCTCTAAAGTATTCCGCAATGGTTATGCCTGTGTAAACAGAAGCCTCTCTCGCTGCAACGGGCATGTTTGATGTATTGGCAATAAGGACAGTTCTCATCATAAGTGGTTCACCTGATCTTGGATCTGTTAGTTTGGGAAATTCCATTAATACATCGGTCATTTCATTTCCCCTTTCCCCACAGCCAACATAAACGACAATCTGTGCATCAGACCACTTTGCTAGTTGATGTTGTATAACTGTCTTTCCAGAACCAAATGGACCAGGTATACAGGCAGTACCCCCCTTTGCAACAGGGAACAGAGTATCGATGACCCTCTGCCCTGAGATCAAAGGCTCATTTGGCATTAATTGTTTCTTATAGGGTCTTCCGATTCTGACAGGCCATTTCTGCATCATTGATATTTCTACATCCCCTTTATCCGTTTCAATTACTGCAATTATCTCCTCTACAGTAAAATTACCGCTTTTAACTTTTTTTACATTGCCTGAAATACCTGGAGGAACCATGATTTTATGTAGTACAAGGGTAGTTTCATCAACTGTTCCAATTATATCACCTTCATACACAGAGTCACCTTTTTTAACAATTGTTGAGAATTCCCATTTTTTCTCTCTGTCAAGAGCAGGAACTTCAATCCCTCTTGTTATCATATTTCCTGTTTTCTCTAAAATTCGGTCAAGAGGACGCTGGGTTCCATCATAGATCATCTGTATCAAACCAGGACCAAGTTCAACCGAAAGAGGTTCAAAAGTTGGATATACAGGTTCACCAACACCAAGACCTGATGTATCTTCATAAACCTGAATTGAAGCTCTGTCTCCTTTAAGTTCTATTATCTCTCCCATCAACCTCATTTCACCAACTCTTACAACATCGTACATTTTAGATCCATGCATCTCCTCTGCAACAACAAGAGGACCAGCAACCTTTACGATTACACCATCTTTCAACTTATTATCTCCTTTTAAATTTCACCCATTATGTCAGCTCCAACTGCATGTTTTAATGTTTCTCTAAGCTGTTTCAAAGTAGAACCGGTCACTCCTTCTCTTCCCGGAATAGATATAATTGTCGGTATCGGAGTCGGAGCATATTTCATTCTTATATCCATCATTTCCCTGGCAAAATCCTCTGTTATCATAATCAGTGCATATTTCTTACATGCCAGATCTTCAACTATATTCTCAGCTTCACTTAACATTGTAACTGGAAATACTTCAATACCAATTGCTGAAAATGGAAGAATCTGATTATATTTACCAACAACTGCGATTTTACCTTCCACTATACTACCTCGACCAATCTGTCTCTTAACTTTATCTTTGGAATTTCATTGTCCCTGCTAATTAATATCCTTCTCAATGTCTTAACTTCATGGTCAACAGCCAATACAAAAGCTATCAAAGGTTCGACACCTGAAAGAAAAAATCTTGCCTGTCTTAACAGGTAAACATATAATTTGTCCATTGTTTTTTCAATTTCTTCGGGACCCTTATCTAATGCTGATGAAAATTCATACAATTCGACTGAATTAAGAAATGATTTTATCTCATCTTCCGGTTTTTTTAGAAAATCCTTGAAAATATATCTTTCTATAATGCCTCCGTCTATAAAAGCCATTTTTTCAACTTCTGTTGTATCTGTACCTTTTTTTAATCTGAGGAATGTCGATAAATTTATTCCATCTGCCTTTAATTGAAGCAATTCCTTTAAATACGGACTTTTCATTTTTTCAACATTTTCTGTAAGATACATGTACTGATCTTCATCTATTGACATATCCAGCATTCTTGGATCTTTATTCCTGTAGTATTCCCTTAAAGCTTTTTCAGATGCCCGAAGAAAACAATCCGGCATTGATTGATTTTCTGAAAACTCTGCCAGATCACTTGAAAATTCATCCTGTGATGGTTTTTCCACAATAAAGTCTTTATCAGATGCACTTTCTGTGAAAACCTCAATATGCAATTCACCAAGAGGAGAAAAAAGGGATTTAAAATCTTTTTCAAGAAGTTGAGACTTTAAAACAAGTTTTAGATTTGAAAAGTCATAAGGAGCATGGAGGAATGTCCTTGCACAGGAGTCTATGCAGAACTGATCAAAAAAATCAAAAACTTCTTTTTTTCTTCCCAGTAGTATTTCTTCAAAGTCATCCTTATTTTTACCTGTAGAGATAAAAGACCCGTAAGGTGTATCCTGAAGCAATTTCAATATTTCTTCTGAATTTTCAGCTTCTACAAGTCTTTCAATTTTACTCTGATCAAGAAGATTGTTCTCAAAACTCCTGACCAGACCAACTGCAAATGTATATCTCTGATCTTCCGGTTCTCTCTCGAAATATGCTTTTCTCAATTCCCCTCTCCAAAGAGCATTTTGGCTACTTCAGTTTCAAGGTAATATCTTTCTTCTTCTAATATTCTCTCGAAAGATGCATCGGTTTTTATATTCCCTTCACTTAAAACTGCACCTGCCCTGATTTCAATCGATTCGTGGGCAAGCTTAAAACCATTTCCTTTGTTGCATTTCTTGCTAAGTTTTTTAAGAAAACTAACAGTTAGATACTTTCTATCGATTCCATTTACATGAATTATCTCATTTCCTGTAAATGCTGCCGAAAGAATTGCTTTTTCGAGAAGGATAATATATTTTTTATTTCTTAAACATAATTTCTTAAGAACACTTTCAAATACCTGATCTAGTTTTTCCTTCTTTGCCAGGAGATCTGCAAGTCTGATTTCTAATTCAACTGCTGAAACAATCCTGTCTTTTTCCATATTATATCTGTTATCAGCTTCAGACTTTTGATTCCTTTTTATATTATCAAGCCTTTTTTCTCCTTCATTTATGATCTTATCAACTTTCTTTTTTGCATTCGATATAATTTTTTCCGCTTCATCTTTAGCTTGTCTTAAAATAGATTCAGAAATCTTCTCCTGCTCCACATCTCACCCGACTTTGATATTGGTTAACAATAAAAAACTTGTCAGGAGACCAAGGACAGCATAAGTCTCAACCATTGCAGCATAAATTACACCTTTCATGGCTTGATCGGGTCTTTTAGCTACAAGATGTACACCTGCCAGGCATACTTTTCCCTGAAATATTGCTGAAATCAATCCTGTGAAAGCAATTGGAAGGCACGCAAGGAATATCTGTACACCCTGAGCTACGGACATCGGAACAATTTTCGGAAGAACGAGTAAAGCAATAATCAACCCATAGAAACCCTGTGTTCCCGGCAGTACAACGAGTAAAAACAGATTACCGAACTTATCAGGGTCTTCACGTAAAACAGCAGGTGCAGCTTTTCCCGGATAATTTATTCCGATAGCTGAACCAATACCTGCTAGAGAAGATGCAACAGCAGCACCTGAAATTGCAATTGCCATCCCCCAGTTACCTGCAACAGCCTGTTCTGCTTGTGCTATTAGTGAATGTATAATTTGAATCATTATGAACATTCCTCCTTTTCAATCATTCTTTTATAATTATGTATTTATTTACTTGTGAAAATGGTGCAAATTCCTTACCTCCACCCTGGAAAAATTTTGAAAAGTACTCAACATATTGAAGACGCAGGGTGTGTACAAAAGCGCCAAGAGAGCTGATTCCCAGGTTGAAAAGATGTCCGGCTGTAAATATCAATGCAAATAACACCCAGTTAAGAACAGGTATCTTTATCTCTGCAATCATAAATGCAACTGTGTTAACAGCCATTCCAATACCGGCTGTTACCATGCCAAGTGCCATAAGTCTTACATAGGACATAATGTCACCCATATAAGAGAATACCCCTGACAGGACTATTAATTTTAAAACACCGAAAAATATTCTAAAACCCCAGTTCTTTTCATCTCTCATGCCAAATATTATTACGATTACACTCATAATTCCGAAAATTATCAAAGCCGGTACGGCAGCACTCGCAGGAACCGGAGGTGAATTACCCTCAACCAGACTCATATCAAGACACATCTGCGAAGAGAACAGAGCAATCAATAAAGAAACCAAAATAACCATCCAGACACCAATGTCCAATAGTGCATCAAGTTTTTTCTTCTGTTTCCAGAGAACAATAAATCCAGTTATCATTCCAAAGAATATTTGAAATACGCCAAGGGTAAGAGCCAACCTGAAAAATACCATCGCCTGGGGAGATGAGGAACCTGGCTTTAATTCTGATGACATCGGATTAAACCAGACAAATTTTGAAAAAAATCCCGTTAATGCCGGGACATTTATGTATGCCGGCTCAGCTACCGATCCTGTCCGAAAGAGATCACCAAATATTCCTCCGGTCATCAATCCGGTGAATATTGTAAATATTCCACCTATAAACAGCATCCATAATAATTTGCTGCCTTTTATTTTTTTTAACAAAAAAAGAGATATTACAACAAGTAGAACGCCATAAGCAGCATCAGTAAGACATAGTGCAAAAAAAACAGCAAACCACGGGGCAAGTAATACAGTAGGATCAATAGTCTTCGCTGCCGGCATTCCATACATTTGAACTACCAGTTCAAAAGGTTTGAATAAAGTTTTGTTCTTAATAGCAATTGGTTCTTTTTCATCTTCTTCAGGTTCGATTTTTTCATATATCAATGTCTGAAAATTTGAAACAATTTTTTCAAACGTTTTAATATCATTTTTTCTTATCCAGCCTTCAAGTAAAAAAACATGATGTGTATGAAGTATATTTTCTCTGACTTTATTTAAATCACTTAAGTTTGCATAGTGGTCGTGTACAATTGAAACATTGTCAAGAAATTGAACTAAAGCTCTGCTCCTGTCGTATATATCCGTTTTCTCACCTTCAGCTTCATTTAATTCATCTTCGAGGTCTCTGATGATTTTTACAGGCAAACCTTTATATCCTTCAAAATCAACTTTGTCAAAATCCAGTTGTTTTAATTTTTCATTAACTTCAACTTTATCAGATTTCCTGTAAATTATTACAGTGGAAGATTTTCTCTGCTTTTTTGATAATATCTTAAATTCAGCTGGAGCGAGATCAATTAATTCATCCCCTGTATTAATAAATCCGGCTTCAATAATGATATTATTCGTCGACTTTATATGCTCAACAGGTTCAGGAAGTTCGGTCCAGTCAGAGAAAAATTTGATCTTCGCATTTAAACTTTCGCACCTGGTCCTCAGGTCTACTGCTTTGTGCTCCAAATCACGGCATTGGTCAACAAGTTCCTGATAATTATATTTTTCAAGAACATCTTTATACATTTTAACATCAATCGGTTTTTTCTCACTTACCAACGATTCCATGAAACCTTTTTGAGGGGCATATCTTTCTAAAAATTCATGAGCATCTTTCAGATCATTGAGTATTAAATCAAAATCCTTTACTGCAGCATCCTTGACAGTATAGATTTTTATTTCTTAAAGAGCCCTGGGGGAAATATTTTTTGAAACTTGCAGGAGGGAACTTTTCTGAAGTTCCTTCAGAAATATTTCTTCTTCATTTCTTCCGCCTATTATGCGGATCTTTGTCATTGGAACAATACTCAATCTTAATTTCCAACTTTCTCAAGAATATAATTCACTGCCTTTTCAATATTTTTATCAGCATTTAACACTATTTCTTTTCTCATTTTTTCACTTTCAATTTTCATCTTTTCAGATTCTGTAGCTGCATCATTTTTTGCTTTTACCAAAATTTTTTTTATATTCTTTTTAGATTTCACCTGAAGATTTTTTTATTTTTCTATAATTTTCTCATCTGCTTCAAT
>CBDUTX010000032.1:0-11803 GCA_965370235.1 uncultured Desulfuromonadaceae bacterium
AAACTCACTGTTTTTTACGGAACACATCAGAGTAAATATCCAGTGCATTAATTTGTTTTTGTTATATAAAAATTGAATATTTTAATTTGATTTTGGGTTTTTTTACACCTTTCCTATTTCTTCTAAAGCAGCATTTATATATATTTGAAAATTGTTTTTAAGTTCCTGCGAGATTTCTTTGTTAAAATCCAGATTTTTAGGTTGTATACCCAGGATTTTGATCCGGGGGATTGGGTATCCAAGTTTTTTTGCAAATTCGATGGATTTTATCACATCTCCTTCATGCGTGCTGATATTGTTAATTGTTTTTTTACTGACAACATCGTCTGGTGAAAATATTAAAAAATCACCTGGATCCAGTGCAATATCCGCTGCATCAATAATGAGCATGTTTTCAACATCTTCTGTGAAGTAGGTTAGAAATAGGTAATTGTCGTTCCCAATATCTACTGCTTTAAAATTTGTTTCGAGGTTATTATTTTGGATATACTCGACAATTCTCAATCCGATACTGTCGTCACCTCTTGTGTAAGTACCGAATCCGAATATATATTTCATGAAAATGAAGAAGTGGAAGCTCTAAAACTTCCACTTAATTTTAAAATATTTTGAGCAAGAGACCTATTTTTTAAATACAACATCGAGATAATGTGCTGAACAGGAAATACAAGGATCATAAGCTCTTACTAACATAGATAGTATCAATTCTATCTCATCTTCATTCTTATCCGCATCAATTAATTCCGGAACGATCTTTTCAAAATCCTTCTGTATATTTGCATGATTTTGATTAGTCGGGATTACACAGTTTCCTTCTTTACAAAAACCTTCTTCATCATATTCATATTCATGGAAAAGAATTCCCCTCGGTACTTCGGTTGAACCGAAACCTCTGCCGAATTTAGTTGGTTTTGCTGGTATTTCTTCTGTATTCACTCCGATATTAAGAAGTTGATCGATATAATCAATTGTAATGTAAGCACTGTGAACACATTCGATAAACTGTGCGATAGAATTCATATAGGGATTGAAACACAGTGTTTTAAACCCTATAACTTCAGCAGTTTCTTTTGCTTTTGAGTGAAGTCTGTCATAGTTTATATTGATCCTTGCCAGTGCACCTACCATATAACTTTCCATAGAATGTTTTGTATATTTTGCTGTTGACAGAGGACTTACCCATTCATTTGTAATGGATCTGTAGTCACTAGCATTATATTTATTTACATTTCCATCAGGAGTTAATGAACCGATCATGCCGTCATATAAACCGTATTCATGGTCATCAATGAGACCAATATATTCGGTTTCTCTTGTGAAGTCAGGAATATTGGGGGCTACGCTTATCAAGACTTTTAATGTCTCTTCAACATCGGAGACTCTGTCGATTATCTTCTGTTTCAGTAATTTTAGTTCTTCTTCTGTTGGGATCATTGACCACCCACCGGGTATACATTTAGTCGGATGAGTTGTTCTCCCTGCAAGAGTACTTCCCCATTCATGACCAAGTCTTTTCAATCTCAATGCGATCTTTACTACATCTTTGTGAGTTTCAATAAGAGGAAAAACTGATTTAACACCGAGAAGGTCAGGAGCTACGAGAAAATAGATATGAAGGATATGAGAATCGAAATTCTCAGCATGTTTCAATATTCTTCTCAGAATTTTACTCTGCTCGCTTATTGTTATTCCAAGTGCATTTTCAGTAGCTTTTAGTGATGCTAAAGTATGTCCAATCGCACATATACCGCAAATTCTGCTGACAATCCTCTGTATTTCGGAATAATGTCTGCCTTTTATCATAGCTTCAAAAAATCTTGGAGCTTCAGGAATCTGCCACTCACATCGTTCAATAGTTCCTTCTTTGATATTTACAACAATATTCCCATGACCTTCAACTCTTGTTAGATGATGAACATTGATATTAATATTTTTCATTTGGCATCCTTCCTTAAATTGGCTGTGAACATCCTTGATTTTTCTTCTGCCCATCTTTTTCCATAAGGTCCTCTTTCTTTAAGCAGTTCAACTAAGGCTTCTTGATTAGGTTCATCGCAGAAACCTCTGCAAGCTTCACAGGGTATTCCATCTGCAGGGCATGGAGCATTACAACCTGCTTTTGCAATTACACCAAGGCAGTAATCACCTTCGTCATATCTGCAGACAGTTTCTCTAAGTTTACATTCAACACACACAGGATATTTTGGGAGGGTAGGAGTACTTCCATGGATAACTTCGGAGACAATTCTTAAAAACTCATCTTTATCGATTGGGCATCCGGGTATTTCAAAATCAACTTTAATTGCAGCAGATATTGGTTTTGCAAGTTGAGTGTCAAGATGAGGCATGTCTTTATCTTTTCCATATACAATTTCTTTGTAATCATTCATGTTCTGATGGTTCTTCAGGGCGTTAATACCTCCGGTAACAGCGCATGAGCCATATGCGATAACAGTGTCTGCTCTGTTTCTTATCTCTTCAAGTCTTTTTCTGTCTGATTCCCTGGTGAATGATCCTTCAATAAAAGCAATATCAATTTTTTCTGTTGTTTTCTCGGTCATTACTTCTCTGAATTCAACTATTTCTATAAATTCCATCAATGTTAGAAAAGGTTCTCCATAATTGGTGAGTTCAACCTGGCAACCTTCGCAGCATGTAAAGTCAAACCAGGCACATTTCAATTTTGCCATTATATTGCCTCCTCTAAACCATCAATTTCAGAATATCTGAATACCGGTCCATCGATACATACATATTTATCATTGATCTGACAATGCCCGCATTTACCAACACCACATTTCATTCTTCTTTCAAGATCAACAAAAACATGTTCGTCCGGAATACCAATTTTCCTTAATTCTCCAATGACAAACTTGTACATAATTGGAGGTCCACAAATTATTACATAGGTTTCCCTGTCTATTTTAGTTTTGGAAAATAATGTTGTAATAACACCTGTGTTTTTATCCCATCCTTCGGAAGGATTGTCCATAGTTTCATAACAATTGACATTGTCGTCTTTATGCCATGTTTCAAGATCATCAATGAATAATCTGCAGTCGTTATCTCTGCAGCCAAAGAATATAGTAAAATTCTTGAATGATTTTCTCATATCCAGAATATAATTGATCATGCTACGAGTTGGTACAAGACCGATACCTCCGGCAATTACAAGGACATCCTTTTCAATAAATTCCTCAACAGGAAAGCCATTCCCGAGAGGTCCTCTGATAAACATAGTATCACCTTTATCCAAACCAACCAGAGCTGTTGAAACTTTGCCAACTTTGCGTATGACCAATTCAAATGTTTCTTTTTGAGTAGGAGAGCTTGATAAACCGAGCGGTATTTCTCCCCATCCTGGGAGACCTGTTTCAACCATCTGACCCGGGATAAATTCAAAACTTTTAACATCTTTCATTTTAAGTAAAAAATGTTTTTCTGTAGGGGTTAGCCATTTAGAATCGATTACTTCAGCCTGTCTTGGCATAAATATATTTTCTTTACTGTTATGGTCACTCATGCTTAGACCTCCATAATCCTTTCAATTATTTTTACAGGATTTGCAATATTAATGGTACAAGCACCTGAACATCTGCCACATCCGACACATGCAGGAAATCCTAATTTGTCATTTAAATAAGCTGTCTTTCTCATCACTCTATGTCTGAATCTGCTTGCTCTGGTCTCCCTGAAGTTTTCAGTTCCTCCCTGAACTGATACTTCTGAAAAATCTATCGATAAACAGCCATCCCACCTTCTGTAGCGTACACCTGATTTCTGATCAATCGCCCATTGATCCTGTACATCGAAGCAGTAACATGTAGGACATACTGTATTACATGAACTGCAGGAAAAACATTTTTCGCTTAATTCATCCCAAACATCAGAGTCAAAAGAAGCTCTGATTTTTTCTTTAATTTTTTTTGAAGAGAAATTTAATTTCTCAGGGCAGTTTTCATCTGCTTTTCTGTTAACTTCTTCAGCTTCTCTGATTTTGTCATCATCAAGTTGTTCAAACTTACCTGATTGAACAAGCTTATTGCCCTTTTCAGTCAGAATTTCAACTGCATATCCTCCGGTGATTTTTGTAAAGAACATATCATGTCCTTTTAATTCCATATCTTTGCACTGAGTACCAAAAAAAGCATGTTTGTAATGATTTTGTACATTGGAACCAACGATGGTAGTTGCTTCCCTGTTTGCCAGGTAGTTATTATCACGATGATTTTCAGAGAATAATTTATCAAGCATTGAGATTGCTTTGATGTCATAAGGATGTACACCGAAGAGGATATTGTTTTTAGGATTTATGCATCCTTTGATAGAATTTCCGTCGAATTCTAACAGGTTTTGCCTTGTCGGGAAAAAAACCTTTTTTGGTGGAAGAATTGTAGTATCGTAATCTAATCTTAGATCATCGGAAGATTTTAAATTAGAAAATACAAACCTGGTTTTCTTTGCAACTGGTCCTATTACAGGATAGTTCTTGATAAGATTTGAGATGAAACTTGCAAAATTTATATCTTGCAAAAATAACTTTTGCATATTTCTCCTTTCATTTAGTTAATATTTATTATTTTATGTCTAAACAATAAAAAACATTATAAGTATATATCAAATTTTGCAAACAAAATTTTATATTAGTGTTTGTCTAATCTAATTTTATGTTTTCCTGTTTGTGTAATTAAATTAATCTTTAAATAAAACTTTTATACAGCTACTTATATAATTCTTCATCAATGAATTTAATCATCTGTCCTACACATTTTTGAATTGTATTAAATGTTTTTAGATAAAATTTTTCACTTTTATTCCATGGGTCGGGAATTTCAACCGGACTTTTTAAAAAAGAGCCAAGCAAAAAAGTTTTATATTCATATCTAAAATGTTTAATCTTATTTTTGTGTTTTTCTTCCATAACAATAACCATGTCTGCAATCTCTAAATCTTTTTTTCTCAATTTTCTCGGTTTTTTTGTAAAATCTACTTTGTATTTATTCTTGAAAATATTTTTTACATGAAATGATATATCTTTAACTTTATTATCATTTTTTAAACCTGCAGATATGAAAGATATATTTCTGTTCAATGCTCTGGCAAGGTTCTCGGAGATTTTCTGCGCCATTGGACTGCGGCATGTATTCCCTGTACATACGAAAAGAACATTAAAAGTTTCATCGGTATCATATATTACTTTTAAATCAGTTGAAGAGGAAAGACTGAAAATATTAATATCACCCTTTCTAAGTATCTTAATATAATCTTTTTCTACTTTGATTAGTGTAGATGGAGAACTGGATTTCAATTTTATTATTTTACCGAATACAGGAATATTCTTCCCTTTAAAATCTTTATCTATTTCATTGATATTCAGTTTTGTATTTTCCCCTGATATATTGGCGCTTGTAGCTATAATATAATTCAAGGCTTTTATTATTTTCAAAGGTGCTGGTTTTGAAGGAACTCTCACGGCAATATTTCCTTCACGGTCAGAAAGGTGATCGGGAATTGAGTTCTTTGCTCTTGAAATAACTGTAAGTTTACCGGGCCAGAAAGTTTCTGTTAATTCTATAAGTGATGACTGTGGATTTAATAATAAGCTGTAAGCTGTCATTTTATCAGGAGCAAGGATTGGAAAGGGTTTATTGATTGTTCTTTTTTTTAATTTGATTAACTTTTTATAAGCTGATTTGCAAAAAGGAGATATAACCATACCCCAGACAGTATCAGTAGGGCAAAAAACAATTTCGTCTCCCTTTAGATACAAAAGCGTTTCAAGAGAATTAAGTGTTTTCACTTCCCTGATAATTTATTTCTGTATTTAATTAATTTTATTTTTAATTTATTATCATTAAGGCTTAAAATTTCAATTGCAAAAAGAGCTGCATTTTTTGCACCTGCACTATCAAGGCTCATTGTTGCTATAGGAATTCCTCCGGGCATTTGAATATTTGAGAAGATACTATCCATGCCCTTCAGTGGTGAGCTGCTTACAGGTACACTTACTACGGGGATTATAGTCCAGCTTGCAATGACACCTGCCAGATGAGCAGAATAACCTGCAATTGCAATTATTACACTGAATCCATTATCTTCTGCATTTTTAGCTAAGATCATGGTTTTTTCAGGCATTCTGTGAGCTGATGATATTTTTGAGCTGTAAGGAATTGAAAATTCATCTAATATCTTCTCTGCAGTTTTTACAATATCCAAATCAGATTTTGATCCTGATACAATAAGTACTTTATTCATTTTTCTCATGTTAATTTTTTTATATTAAAAAATTTAAATTTAATAAAATCAGAAGTTTTAAATTTCCTATCCTTCAATAAGTTCTCTTAATTTTATTGAATCGGGTGATTGACGCATTTTTTGAAGAGCTCTTTCTTTTATCTGCCTGATTCTTTCTCTTGAAACACCGAGTTTTTTTCCGATTTTATCAAATGATGCAGGCAGATAATCTCCGAGACCAAAGTACATTTTCAATATCAACTGTTCTCTGTCAGTAAGATTTTTCATAAGACGTGTAATCTCTTGCATTTCAGCTTTTTTTAAGTAGTATTCCTCAGGTGATGGGTAGAATCCGAGAATTGTTTCATTTCCTCCATTTGCTTGTACAAGGTCCAGAGAAATATCTTTCTGAGCAAATTCAAAAGCTTCTTCAATATCCCTTATTTTTACATTCAATTCTTCAGCGATCATTGACATGGAAGCTGAACCCTTTTCAATGTCAAATCCTGCTTCTCTTCCTGCTTTTAATACTCTTCTCAATCGTCCGGCTCTGTTAAAGGGAATTGTTATGAGATGCTGGTGAGTGATAATATAATGAAGTATATGCTGCCGGATCCACCATACAGCATAGGAAATGAATTTAAATCCTCTATCCGAATCAAATTTATTGGCGGCTTTAATCAATCCGATATTTCCTTCATTGATAAGATCGGTTATCATTTTTCTTTCTCTGTCATAGTGTAGCGCAAGAGAGACAACAAATCTAAGATTTGCTTTTACAAGTTGATTTACTGCTTTCTGTTTATCACCCGGAGTGCCATGTTTGATTTTCTGTCCAATTTTTTGTTCCTGTTCCCTTGTCATTAGTGGTTCTTTTTTAATATCGGCTAGATAAAGCTGAAATGTATCACTTGTAATTGTGATTGGTGCAGGATAGTTATTTTTCTTTATCTTTCTTGGGGCAAGATATTTTTTGTCTCCTGGTTTAAGAAGAGCTTTTTTTTTAGGCAAGGAACCTCCTGTGATCTAAAACAGATATAAGCTGCTTATTTCCAAATATCATCTTCTACAGTTGCTTCCTTTAAAGATGCAGCTTCATCCAGTAAAAATATATTTTTCCCATTGATTTTACTTTTTGGTTTTCCATCAATTATTTCGATTGCTATCTCTGGAAAATCCTGACCAAATGGTCCAAAACGGGAAAGAAATAATAACACATGGTCATCTATTTCACAAGAGCTTAATTGAATGTCAATTCTTAATTCTCTATCTTTTATCTCAGTATTGTAAAGTTTGAGCCTTGTTTTAAAACCATCAATATTTTTATTTAAAATAGAAGCACCTGCAGCTTTTTTATGCCCCCCATGATTTAAAAATAAATCAGAATTTTCATTAAGTACGGGTAATACTTCATTCATGCTTCCTCTTGCTTCAAGGATATTTTTGTCATTTAAACTTGAACCGATAACATAAGCTGGTAATCCTTCAGTATGTGTAAAATAGGATGCTATTGTTCCAAGATAATCTCTTTCGATTGAAGGAAGATATATGAAAATATTATTATTAATATATTCTTTTACGGATGAAGCTTCTGAAATAATTTTTTCTTTTTTACTATGCCACTCTCTTGATTTATCGATAATCTCATTCACATATTCAATTTTAAAATTATCTGTCATAAAACCGAATGAAACAGATTGTCCTTTAAGCACTATATCGGAAGAAAGAGGTGAGATAATATATTTTTTAATATCTCTGGTTGTCAGAGGGATTTCAACATTTTGCAGTTCACATAAGATATTGATAAGTTTGAATTTCTTTTTTTTAAGTAAATTTAAACCTTTTTTAACTATGTATCTGTTTTCATCAATCATAGGTACTCTGTCAGCGATAGTTCCAAGAGATGCAAGCATCCAAAGATAATCATCCCTGCAGAATTCAAGGGCAATTTTAAGTGCAATACCGCACCCGGCAAGATTTTGAAATGGATAAGAGTTGTTTTTTCTTTTACAGTTCATCAAGCCGATACAATGTATCTTTTCATCTCTGGTTTCATGATGATCAGTGATAATGAGATCAACATTTCTTGATTTCAAGAGATCGGCTCCATCTTTGTCCTGACTGCAGCAATCAACTGTAATGACAAGAGATGGCTTTATTATTTTTATGAGCTCATCAAGTTTTTTTATATTAAAACCAATCCCTTCATTTTTTCTATCCGGAATATGTGCATATAACTTATTTATATGTTCTCTAAGAGCGAGAAATAAAATAGAAGTTGCTGTAATTCCATCAACATCTTGATCTCCCCAGATAAGTATAGTTTCATCATTATCTATTCCATCCTGAATTCTCTGAATGATTTCATACCAGGAGGGAAGAAGGGTGGGATCATGAAATAATGAACCACTGTCAAGAAAATCTTTCGGGAGATCTCTGGATTGGATTATTTTTTCGATGTAGTGCGGTATTTTACCCATAAATTACCAAAGAGTTCATTTTGATGAATTATTAAAAATGAATTTTTTACCAGCTCAAGAAGTGATATGAAATTAACTACAACCCAACTTTTTCCCTTCTTACCTTCAAGTATATCAGCAAATGTAATTATTTTACGATCTAATTTATCAATCAATGTCTTTATATGATCAATCCTGACCTCTAGAGGAATCATATTGAGGATAAATGTCAGTGGTGATTTCCCGATTAATCTAAGATTTACTTCTCTGGCAGCACTGATAAATTCAACAATATCCTGAGTCATTTTAATTCTACTAACACTGTGTTTAATTCTATGAACTGAAGGATATCTTAAGTATTTATTCTTCTCTAATTCTCTTAAATAAAACGCTTTTTCTCTGAATTTTTGATAAAGAAGAAGTCTTCTTGTCAATTCTTCTTTTGGATCCAACAGGTCTTCTTCTTCAGAGTTTATTTGTAAAGGAAGAAGTGATTTTGCTTTGATTCTCAGAAGAAGGGAAGCAATTTCCAGAAATTCACCGGCAATTTCAATATCAAGTTCTCTAATAAATTTGATATAAGATAAGTATTCATTTGTAATGTGAGCAATTGGAATTTCATAAATATTTAATCTATCCCTTCTGATCAGGTAGAGTAGAAGCTCAAGAGGACCTTCGAATACTTCGAGTTTTACTGAGAAAGCCATAAAAGAATTCTATAAATTCAGTTCAGGATTTAATATCCGACATTTTATAAGTAATATCGCAATTTGAACACCATAGATGATTACTTGGTTGGCATATAATCAAATCCTTTCCGCATTTCGGGCATGATAGCACTGCTTCGCCTGTTTCTTCCTTATCATAATCTGAGGGCATGTACTCTGAACAATTGTCGCACCAATACCTGTGATATTGCTTAACATAGCTAACTTCTTTACCGCATGTTTTACATAACCTTTTTTTTATTTCTTCTGTCTCTTTTTCTGATACTGCAATATCCGGAGGAATTTCAACTTCCTCAGGAATATCTATTGGAGGTATGTAATCCTGAATTATATTTGATTCAGATGAAGATTTTTCAACATAATCAGATTTTTCAATGTCTTTTTCTTTTTTTTCTTCTTTTTCACCAAGGATATCTGAAGGAGTAATTTCAATCTTTTCTTCTCCGAAATCAAGGGGCATATATTCATTGCAATTTTCACACCAGTAGCGGTTATATTGTTCACTGAACACAAGTTCTTCATTACATCTTGGACAAAAAAGTTGTTTTTCACTGTCATCAATAAAATCTGTTATTTTAACTTCAGATGCAGGCTTGCTATCTGTAAAATCTAGTGGCATATACTCTGAACACTCATCACACCAGAATCTATCATACTGCTCAACAAATCTGAGAGCAGACTTACATTTAGGACATGTTCTTTTTTCTTCTGATTCCTCAACAGCAGCAATTTCCTCGAATTCAACACTTTCAGAGAATTCTTCTGATGAAAATTCTTCATTTTCCTCTGAGGATGTTTCTGATTTTCCAAAGTCAGGGGACATGTATTTTGAACACTTATCACACCAGAATCTATCGTATTGTTCAACATAACGAAGTTCTTCTGAACAATCAGGGCATGTCAACGATTCTTCGATAAAATCTTCAATTTTTTCATTGTCTTTTTCACTTTGTGACAATTTTGATAATTCGAATTCTTTTTCTTTCTCTTGAGATATTTCAAAGCTTTCATCTGTCAGTACTTGATCTTTTTCTTCTTCGGTCAAAGGAGCTGTAAAAACTTCTTTTTCAATTTCATCAAAATTATCAGGTATTTTTTCAGATATTTCTTCTTGAAATGTTTCAAAGCTTTCATCTGTCAGTACTTGATCTTTTTCTTCTTTAGTCGTTGGAGCAGTGGAAACTTCTTCATCAAAATTATCAGGTATTTCTTCAGATATTTCCTCTTGAGGTTGTTGATCTTGTTCTTCGCCGATTTGAATGAATTTCTCTTTTTCAGGTTCTATACTTTCTGCTTTTTCTTCAATTGCATCAGTTGCAGGTAATTCTTTATCTTTTCCAAAATCAGTAGGCATATACTGTGAACATTTATCACACCAGTATCTGTCAAATTGTTCTACATATCTGATTTCACCATTACATTGTGGACATGTTTTTGGTCCTTTGATTTCAGGTTCTAGTTCCGAAGCAGGTTCGAATTCTTCTTTAAGACTTTCTACTTCTGTAGATTCCTCTGTTTTTTTCATTTCAAAAATTCTTTCAGATTCTTCTTCTCCATCTGAATAGATATTTTCTGCTATTTGATCAGATTCTTTATCTGGTAAAATTTTTTCATCTTTATTTTTTTCAAGAGGTTCTTCAGTTTCCAAATTACTAATTTCTCCGTCTAATTTATCCATCTGTTTTTTAATTGTATCAGGTTCGGATATTATTTCTTTTTCATAACCAAAATCTGAGGGCATGTAATCGGTACATTTATCACACCAGTATCTGTCATATTGTTCCATGAATCTTACTTCTTTACCGCAAACCGGGCATAATAATTTCTTCTTTGTCTTTTCCTTAGATTCCTGAAATTGTTTTTCTATATCTTCCATGGATTGTTCATCGCTAAAACCTGTGGGCATGTATTCAGCGCATTTATCACACCAATATCTGTCATACTCTTTAAGGAATCTGATTTCATCACCACATTGTGGGCATGTGAGAACATCAGAAGTTTCTGTTTCTTTGTCTTCCCCCACCTCATCAATCTTTTCATTTTGAGTTTCTTCATAAATATTTTCATCTGGAATTTCTTCTTCGATAATTTTTTCAACAGAAACTTCTTTTTTTGGAAGTTCCTCTTCAATGTCTGTAATATCAGTTTGATTTTCTTTAGGGATGTCTAATATTTCCTGGGAAGTGGAGGGTATTTTTTCAGTTATATTTATTTCTTCTGAAAGTGGTTTGTCTGCTCCGGTGAAGTTTTTTGGCATATATTCCTGACATTTATCACACCAATATCTTTCGTACTGTTCTATCATCCTGAGAGAAGTGTTGCATTTTGGGCATTCTAATGTATTTTCCTGCTGAATGTCTTCAGGAGATTCATTATTGATAT
>CBDUTX010000033.1:0-11769 GCA_965370235.1 uncultured Desulfuromonadaceae bacterium
AAATTCTTAACAGTTTCAGTAAACTTATCAGAGAGTGTTCTGTAGTTTAGAATATCAACAGAGAGAGAAATCATATTATCCAACATTTTCAGTCTGTTTCTTCTTCTGTTATAGAATAAATTATCAAAGAATACTTCTGTATATCTGAATATAAAAATATATATAAAAGAAAATAAGATACCGTGTAAAACAAATAATATTTCATATTTCTTTACAAATATAAGAGGGAAAAGCACAAAAACAACCGAAAATATCAAACTGCTGAAAATTGATAAAATCTTTATAATTATTGTTCTTGCTGGTTCTGAAATCCTTCTGTGTTTAAATACTTTTGCGCTAAAGAGTACAAAAGGAAAAGGGACAAGCCAAAAAACATTTTTCCACCAGGGAGTAAAATAAACCATAGATAGTAACAACGATAAAAACAGACCTATATAAATATATTGATGCTTTCTTTTTGAAATGAGGTTTTTTGTAGTGAAATAATTTCTAATTTGAAAGATTATAAATATGACAAAAGAGATAAAAAGCAATAAAAGATTAATGATCTTCAGTAAAGAAAATCTGCTTAATAAAATTTCAATTTTAAAAATAAATAATAACAATTCAACGACAAGTAAAATAAAAAACAACATATACAGTAATTTCAATAATATATAACCGGATTTATCATACAGCTTTTTCTTCTCAGGAAAAACAAGCAACAGATGAATTAACAAAGGAGAGATAATTACTAATGAGAAATCTCTAAATATTGGGATCTTCAGATAAAGCCCCAGTAAAAAAAAGGATATAGATATCCAGAAAAAATTGATTATAATAAAGTATACAGGATATATTTTCAGTCTTCTGTAAAAACCTAAAACAAAAGTAAATAAGATTATCAATGGAATAAATCCGTATCCAAAAAGATCTGTTTTTTCAAAATATACATCGAGAAGTATTTTTATAAAAATAAATATAAAAATCGAGAGTTGAATAACCAGTTGAAATTTGTAAATGTTCTTATAGTTAGAATTTTTCATACAAAACTTCTCAGACTGACAGAAGTAAAATATTTTTTTGCTTCATCTTTAATTGAATTGATAATATCCATGTTGTATTCATCAATATCTTCAAATTCAGTGGAAAGTGTTTTTATTGATCTGAATCTCTGAAGGATATATTTCCTGTTTCCTCCAATCCATTTTCCAATGATTGTTATATCATCAGGTTCGACCACACCAGGTACAACTGTCGTTCTAATTTCATATTCCATTTTCTCATTATAAAGTAAATCTAATGTTTTTTCGATTGATAATATACAGTTTTTTGCAAATCCTCTGTCTGAACCAATAGCTTTAAAATACTTTTCGGGAGAGGTTTTAATATCTATTGAAATAAAATCAATAAGCTTTTCTTTTACAAGAATAGTAATTATATCAAATCTTGAACCATTGGTATCCAGTTTTATTCTCAAACCAATATTTTTCAGTTCTCTACAATACTCAATTAAATTTTCCTGTATTGTAGGTTCTCCTCCTGTAACAGTAACTGATTCAAGAAAGTTTTTTCTTTCCTTAATTTGTTCAAGAACCTCTTCATGAAAAATATTTGTTTTTTTTTTAAATGGAATTAATTCGGGATTATGACAAAAGGGGCATCTCCAATTACATCCCTGAGTAAATATCACACATGATAAATAACCTGGATCATCTACCGAAGAAAACTTTAAAAACCCTCCGATATTCATACTTATATTCTTAAAATCAAACATGAAAGAAATGCTGTGTTACTCAGAAACACTAATTATTTCTTTTTCCATTCTCTCTTCAATAATTCTTTTTTTCTCTTCTCTGATAAAATAAGTTTTTCTCTCTGAAAATTCTTCTTTTTTACCTTTATTCCAATTTTTCACAGGTCTATAATATCCAACAATCCTGCTGTATACTTCAGTTTCATCATTGCATTCAGGACAATTGGGGTGCTCTCCTTTTATATATCCATGCTCTTGACAGATGGAGAATGTTGGTGAAATTGTAAAATAGGGAAGACGAAAACTCTCGGCGACTTTTTTTATCAATTTACCTGTAACTTTGTAGTTTTCTAGCTTTTCACCGAGAAATATATGCAATACAGTGCCACCAGTGTATTTGATCTGAAGATCGTCCTGGTGTTTTAATGCTTCAAATACATCATCTGTATACCCTACAGGGAGAAGGGACGAATTTGTGTAATAAGGCTCTTTTTCTCCTGCTGTAATTATTCCTGAAAAGATTTTTTTGTCTATTTTCGCCAGACGATATGAAGTACCTTCAGCAGGTGTAGCTTCCAAATTATAAATGTTTCCGGTTTCTTCCTGATAATCTTTTAATCTTTCCCTCATAAAATTCAATATTTCCAATGCAAAATATTTTCCTTTTTCCGATGTAATCCCTTCCTTTTCTCTGTGAAAATTAATAAGAGCTTCATTCATGCCTACAAGACCAATAGTTGAAAAATGGTTTTCTAGAGAACCTAGATATATTTTACTATATGGAAATAAACCCTTTTCCATATTTTTCTTAACAGTTTTCCTTTTTATTTCAAGACTTTCTTTAGCAAGTTCCATTGTTTTTCCAAGACGGTTGAAAAAATCTTCTTTATCCCTTGCAAGATAACCTATTCTAGGCAGATTAACAGTTACAACACCTATAGAACCTGTTTTTTCTCCGCTACCGAATAAACCCCCTGTTTTATTTTTCAATTCTCTTATATCCAGCCGCAATCTACAGCACATTGACCTGACATCAGATGGTTTGAGTTCACTGTTAATGAAATTTTGAAAATATGGTATTCCGTATTTGGCGGTAATTGAAAATAACATCTTTGCATTATCACTTTCCCAGTCAAAATCTTCTGTGATATTGTAAGTTGGAATCGGAAAAGTAAAGATTCTCCCGGTACTGTCCCCTTCTGACATTACTTCGAGAAAAGCTTTGTTAATCACATCCATTTCTTTCTGAAAATCTCCATAGATATCATCTTTAAATTCTCCGGCTATGATTACCGGTTGGTTTTTTATATCTTCAGGAACACTCCAGTCAAGTGTCAAATTTGTAAAAGGTGTCTGCCCTCCCCATCTTGAAGCAACATTCAGATTAAATATAAATGATTGAATATCCTGTTTAACCTGTTCGTAGGATAGTGAATCATATCTTATATATGGAGCAAGATATGTATCAAATGAACTAAACGCCTGTGCACCTGCCCATTCGTTTTGCATTGTACCAAGAAAATTGACTATCTGTCCCAGTGCAGTTTTGAAGTGTTTTGGAGGATTTGCTGAAACTTTCCCGACAACTCCTCCAAATCCTTTTTGAAGAAGTTCTCTAATTGACCATCCTGCACAATAACCTGCAATTCCCATAGACAGATCGTGAATATGAATATCTCCATGTTTATGAGCATATGCAATTTCAGGAGGATAGATCTTATTTAATGTATAATTAGCAACCATACTTCCAGCAGAATGAAGAAGAAGACCTGAAAAAGAATAATCGGAATTTGAATTTTCACTTACTCTCCAGTCATCTTTATCTACATAACTGTCAAGTGTTTCAATTACATCTAAAAATGCTCTTTTTACTTCTCTTATGTTTTTATGCTGCTGGCGATATAAAATATATGCTTTTGCAACATCATATTCATCATATTTAAACAATATCTTTTCAACAATATCCTGTGTTTCTTCAACTTCAGGGAAATAATTGACATCTATTGATGATATATTTTCTAAGGCTTCTTTTGAAAACACCTGAGCTCTCTTTTCATCTTTTCTTCCAACAGCTGTCATAGCTTTTAAAATCGCTACCTGAATTCTATTGACATCAAAAGGTTCTATTCTTCCGTCTCTTTTCCTTATGAATTTAATATTTCTGCTCATTATTACTCCTCCAAATCGTTCTCAAATAACCTTTTAAGTTCCTGTAAAAACTCTTTTTTATCTTTAAATTGTTTGTAAACCGAAGCAAATCTAACATAGCTGACATCATCTATTTGTTTTAATTTATTTATAACCATCTCACCAATTTCTTGTGATGGTACTTCAACTTTAGATAATGAAGTAACACTGGACTCTATTGAATCAACAAGAGATTCGATCTTTTCTCTTGAAACCGGTCTTTTCTTGCATGAAAGTTCTATACCATCAAGGAGTTTATCTCTGCTGAAAGGTTCTCGCCTTCCATCTCTCTTTACAACCATAACCGGAAAACGTTCTACATATTCATAAGTTGTAAATCTCTTCTTGCAGGATAGACATTCCCTTCTTCTTCTTACCGCTTGCCCTTCTCTGCTCGGTCTTGAATCAACAACTTTATTCTCTTCATTTTTACAGAAAGGACATCTCATAAATCCTCCTAAAAATTATTTTATATAAACAAAATCATTAATCTAAATTAATAAATAAAACACTACATTTTGTGTTTTAAAGTTCACTTTTGTCAAGTACTTGTATAAATAAATTTTAAAATAACGCCATTGTATAGTTTACAATTAGTGTTTTATTAATTTTTTCTCTTTATAATTAATTAAAAAAAAATAAATTTTAAAAAAATTTATTTATCAGAAAAAAACCCATTATTGCTGAATAATTTTAAAGTTCAATATTTTATATTTTCACAACCAAGTTCAATTTACCTTATTATTGCTAAGTAAAAATGCTAATTTTCAAAAAAGGAAAACAGATATAAGAGAATATTTTCTTATGAATAAATTAATTTTATTATTTAAAGTTTTACTTTATGTAAAATCTTTATATATCGTTCTCATGGGTGATTAAATATAGTCTCCATATGTTTTTGCTTTTTCTTCCCCTGAAAGAACACGTTGTGCTGCTTCTTTTAAAGCCATCATTTCATCCCCTCCGGGATAGAGCTTAAAAGGGGCAATCCACTCTATTTTCTCTTTGATAAAATTTACGACATGATTACAGTAGGCAACACCACCTGAAAAGACAATTGCATCCGGTTTTCTGCCAAGGGCAGCAGCAAGAGAACCTACCTCTTTTGCCATTTGATAAGCCATCGCTTGAAGAATTTCAAGAGCTTTATCCCTGTTAATAGATGCTTTTATCTCGCTTCTCTGCTCTTCTGTCAATTGCTTGCCATCAATAAAATCTTCTATTATTATCAGATCTGATGTACCGAGATAAGGCACTAACCCTCCTCTTCCTTTAATTTTTAACTTAATATCCTCAAGAGTGAAATCACCGGAAAAGCACATCTTGACTAATCCTCCTGCAGGTACTCCTCCACTTCTCTGAGGAGTAAAAGGTCCTTCACCGTCAAGTGCATTATTGACATCAATAACTTTTCCTTTATGATGAAGACCTATTGAAATACCTCCTCCTCCATGAATGATTATCATGGAGAGATCTTCATACTTTCTACCCATCTCTTCTGCTGCTAATCGAGCAACTCTTTTCTGATTCAGAGCATGGAAAATTGAAATTCTCGGGTTTTCCGGAATACCTGAATATCTCGCCCATTTCCACATCTCATCGACCACAACAGAATCAGCTATAAATGCAGGTTTCTTTTCAAGGGTTACCTTTTCAATTTCATCTGTGACTTTTTTTGCCAGGATACCCCCTAAATTCGAGGGATGATCACCCCTCTTTCCTTCAGCAAGATCTTTGAGCATTATCTTGTCAACAATAAATGTCCCGCTTGGAATACTTTTTAACAATCCACCCCTGCCTATTGCACAATCTATTTCTGCAATATCGATCTTATGTTTTTCTATTGACTCTTTAATTAAATCAAATCTGAAATCAAGCTGAGATGTTACAGGTTTCTTCTCATACGGCTGTAATTGTGAAGGAGAATACCTCGACACTTCATGAAATATTTCTTCATCACCTCTGAAATAACTTAATTCGTCACTTGTCGATCCCGGATTGATTATAAAAATATTGTACATAGAACCTCCATAATCCTCGTTAAAATATTCCTTCATAAGTGATTTCCATACTTCTTGTTATTTTGCTGTGATCTGTTCCTAACGCACCGTTTTCAAGCAAATTAGAGAAATAAAACGATATACTTATCGAAGAAATCGGCCAAAATCTCGCACCAGCTGATAGATAACCTCTCCCTTCTCCATATCTGTCGTCCTTTTGCATATCATTTAATCCGAATCTATAATCTGCAATTACTTCGATCATAGGATTGAATACCATTTCTGCCCCAATAAATAAATCAATCGGGGACTCGGTTGAATCCGGTCCGGGTTCAACATTCAATCCTCCATGAATACAAAAAAGATCAATTAATCTAAAAGCTTTACTTCCGACTATATAGAAATTATGTTCTTTTCTAAAAAACCTTCTGTCTTCTCTTGAGTAATCATCATATCCAAATGAAGAATAACCTATGGCAACAGCAGGTATTACTATATTTTCATCTATTAAACGAAATCTTGCTTCAACAAAGGGATATGGATTCCATTTTGGTTCCCCTCTGCCAAGTATATTCCCACCACCGTAACCCACAGTTAAAAGAAATCTTCCCGAAAAACCAAAACCCATATAACCGGTGACTCTTCCACCTCCATCCTGCCTGATACCAAAAAGATAACCTCCATGAGGGGGTATACCTGCTGTTGGAATTTCAACAATTTTCAGAGGTTGGAAACCTGCTGAAAGATTGAAAAAAAGTAAAAACATAATTATAATCATTATAAGTTTTTTCATATTTCCTCCCAATAATCATTAAAACTTTAAGAATTTATATTTGCTCTATAATAAGCATATCCTTTTTGCTCGAGAATTTCATCAATTTCAAAGGGTAAATTCTTTTCAAAGCATACTTTCATCTTACTTTTCAATCTGACTTTTGGTCCGTAGTGAGATCTGATTTCTAAATTAACGCTGTATTTACCATCATTATAACTAATGAGATTTTTTATCTGTTTTAAAGTATCATCATCCATTTTTTCGGTTGGGATTTTTATTTCAAGACTTTTTATATTATTTTTTATGATGTCATCTAATTTTGAAATTTTCTCAGTAATAAATATATCATTACCATCAACCTTTTTTATTTTACCTTTCAGAGCAACTACAGAACTAATTGTTATATTCTCAACTTTTTCAAGCAAGGTTATTGGAATATTGACTCCAATTTCAGAATATTTGTCTTCAAGTCTAATAAAATACCCAAATTTTGTTTTTTCTATGTTAGTGACCAGACCTGCTAAAAAATGACTGACTGCTTTATATCTCTTTGCATTGGAAATTGTTTCAAAACCTTCCAATTTAATATACTTGCTGTATTCCTCCAGTGGATGTGCACTAAAATAAAATCCGAAGGATTCAAGCTCAGCTTCAAGTTTCTCAGAAAAACTCCATGAGATAAGATTAAATTTCTTTCTTATATTACTGCCATTGATTTCACCAGAGCCAAAAAGAGCCAACTGTCCTCTTTGAGTATCTTTCTGCTTCTGAATCGCAATATCGTGTGAGAACTCGAGACTTTCAAAAAGCATCTTTCTGTTTATCTCAAATTCATCAAAAGCTCCTGCTTTAATGAGAAATTCAATCGCTCTTTTATTAATTGATCTATAGTCCATTCTTTCAAGAAAGTCTTCGAAATTTTTGTACTTACCTATCTCTTCCCTCTCTCTGACAATCGATTGAGCTGCCTTTGTTCCAACATTTTTAATAGCTCCAAGTGCGTATCTTATCTTTCTTTTCCCATCAACTTTAAAATCAACTTCAGAGAAATTGACAGAAGGGGGAAGTATTTTTATTCCAAGATCAATTGCTTCTTCAACAAAAATCAATATCTTGTCAAGATTCGACATCTCGCTTGTCAGGGTTGCAGATAAAAATTCGACCGTATGATGAGCTTTTAAATAAGCTGTGTAATACGCTAAAAATGCATATCCTGCACCATGGGATTTATTGAAACCATATCCGGCAAAAGGTTCAATCATATCCCAGATTTTTAATGCTGTCTCTTTTTTGATATCTCTTTCCATTGCCTGTGAAAGACAATTATCCTTCTCCTTTTCCATGATCTCAATTTTTTTCTTACCCATCGCTCTTCTTAATATATCTGCTCTCCCCAGATTATATCCAGCCACTGTGTTGGCGATCTGCATAATCTGTTCTTGATATATAGGAATACCGTAAGTTTCGTTAAGAATTGGTTCAAGTGAGTGATGCAAAAAATCTACTTTTTTTCTTCCATTTTTTCTTTCGATAAACGTATCTATGTGATCCATTGGTCCCGGTCTGTATAGTGAAATAATGGCAATTATATCCTCAATGGATTTTGGTTTGAAATTTGAACACAATTTCCTCATTCCAGGGGATTCAAGCTGAAATAAACCTGTTGTTTTACCTTTCGATAGAAGACTGTATGTCTTTCTGTCTTTTAATGAAATGCTCTCAATATCAAGTTCAATATTCCTTATATCTTTTAATATCTCCAGTGTCCTGTCAATAATTGTAAGTGCAGTAAGTCCAAGTACGTCAAGTTTGATCAGACCAACTTCGTTGATTGCATCCATGTCATATTGACTTACAATCAAGTTATTTTTATCTTTTCTCAAAGGGACATAATCAGTTAATTCCCCAGGTGCGATCAAAAGTCCTGCTGCATGGATTCCAGGCTGCCTTTTTAATCCTTCGAGCTTAGAAGACAGAGGAATTAATTTTTTCAGTCTGGGATCAAGGTCAATTGCTTCTTTAAAGTTTTTATTCTTATCATACAACCACTTAATACGAGTCCTTGGATCATCTTTTGGCTTATCGATTCTGAATGGGATGTTCTCTGCAATCTTGTTGATCTCATCTGGAATCAATCCGAGTACTCTTGCAACATCTCTTACAACCTGTTTTGATCCAAGTGTCCCGGTTGTTCCGATATGACAGACAGCATTTGAACCATATTTCTCAACAGCATAATCAAAAACAAAGTCCCTTTTATCATCTGAAAAATCAAGATCAATGTCAGGTGCACTAATTCTCTCAGGATTTAAAAAGCGTTCAAAAAGAAGATTATATGATAAAGGATCGATTGTGATAATATCCAAACAATATAGAACAACACTTCCAACTGCTGACCCTCTTCCTGGTCCTACTCTTACTCCGTATTTCTTAGCTGCAATTACTATATCTCTTATCATTAAAAAATAACCTGCATATCCTGTTTTTGAAATAATACCGAGTTCATATTTAATTCTCTGTTTTACCTTTTCAGATAGTTCTGTACTGTATTTTTCCCGGGCTCCAATCCAAACAAGAGACTCAAGATACCCTTCAAGACTGCTGTACCCGTCGGGGACATCAAATTTTGGAAGATAAGGTTTTCTCGGGTTGAGGTTGATTTTAATGTCACACATGTCTGCAATTTTCTGAGTGTTTAAAAGAGCTTCAGGAATCTCACTAAATATTTCCCACATTTCTTCAGATGATCTAAAATATATTTCTTCAGGGCTTGTCATCCTTTTTTCGTCTTTAAAAGTCTTTTTTGTATTGATACATAATAAAACTTCATGTGCTTCATGATCTTCTGCATTTAAAAAATGAACATCATTTGTTGCTACAACACCAATACCTACTTTTTTTGAAACTTCAATCTGACCTGTGTTTATTCTTTCATTTTCCTCAAGACCTATGCTCATAAGCTCAAGGTAGAAATTACCATTAAATATTTCCTTGTAAATTCCAGCATTTTTACAGGCTCTTTTAATATCTTTTGAAAGGATATTTCTTGGGATTTCCCCGCTTAAACACCCTCCGAGACCAATAAGCCCATCTGAGTGTTCATCGAGCAAATCAAGATCAATTCTTGCCCTTCCCCAGTGTTTCCCTTCAATAAAACCTCTTGATGATAATTTTATCAGGTTGGCATAACCTGCATTATTCATTGACAGTAATGTCAGGTGTCTGAATTCAGAAATTTTACCTTTTTCTTTTATTCCTTCCGGAGCCAGGTAAGCTTCCATTCCAACAATCGGTTTGATACCGTTTTTAGTACAGTTTTTATAGAATTCAATGGCTCCAGCCATATTACCATGGTCTGTAATAGCTACAGCATTCATTTTATATTCAAGTGTCTTTTTTATTAATTTCGGAATAGATATTGCTCCATCAAGAAAACTGTAATCAGAATGGACATGAAGATGGACAAATGGTTTCAAAATTTCAGCCCTTGTTTAAATACTAAGATTTTTTGTTCTTTATTCTAAGCTTTATTATTCTCTGTCTTGTAGCATCGACAACTTCAAACTCAAGTTTTCTAATTGTAAATTTTTCACCTTTTTTCGGTATTTTCTCCTGATAATCGAGAACATAACCTCCCACTGTATTATAATCTTCAGAATGCAGATCGAGATTGAACAATTCGTTGAAATCAGCAATTTCCATCCTTGCATTTACAAGATAACTTCCGGCTCCTTCATCAATAAAATCTTCTTCATCCTGAATTCTTGAATCTTCAATCTCACCTATTATTTCCTCTATGAGATCTTCAAGAGTAACCATTCCGCAAATACCGCCATATTCATCGACGACCATTGCAATAGACAAATGTCTTTTTTGAAGATCTCTGATTGTCTCTAAGACAGTTTTACTTTCAGGAATAAAATGAGGAAGAAATGCAAAATCCACCGCTCTATAGGACAAATCGGATTTTTTAATAATATTTAGAAATGGGATGATATCTTTGACCTTTAAAATCCCTATAACATCATCGATATTATTCCCGTAGAGAGGAATTTTACCAAATCTGAAATTTGTATAAGTTTCAATTATTTCATCGAGTGAAGACAGTACTGAAAGAAAAACCATATCTACTCTTGGCACCATTATCTCATCAACTTTTGTACTCTCGAGATAAAACACTCCTTTTAAAATTTCTGCTTCACCCTCTGTTATTATTCCTTCTTCTTTCCCTCTGTTAATAATCATTTCAGCTTCTTTTCCTGAAAGATCGGTTTTATTTGAAAGTAATTCTTTTAAAAAATACATTACACCCTTTGATTTATTTTCTTCTTCAGACATCTCCTTCTTCCTTTTTATTTTTTATATATTTTTTCATATCAAATTCTAATTTTCTTTTCGGCATGACCGTCCCTCCTGATATAATCACTCTCAACCCTTCTTCAATTGTAAGATCAGTGACAAGAAATTCATCTTCAGGTAGAATAAGATAATAACCCGAAGTTGGATTTGGTGTTGTAGGTACAAAAACAGAATAAAAATCAACTTTTGAACCTTTTGTGTTATAACCCTTGACCCATGAATTTGTATTTGTCAAAAAAGCTAAACTATAACAGCCATGTCTTGGATATTCAACTATAACAACTTTTTTAAATGCACTTTTTTCAAGAAAAAAAGTATCAGTAAGTTCTTTTGCTGCATTATAAATAGTTCTAACCAGCGGCAATTTAGTTACAATTGAAGTCGTCCACGAGAAAAGAACTTTTCCTGCAAAGGTTTTTGCCGCTAAACCTACAAGGTAAATAATAACTATCAGAAGAACAAAACCCAATAAATCTGTAATAAATTTCGGGACAGGTATGTATTTTGCAATAGGGGAAAATATTGAACCACCAAGTTCAATTACAAATTTAAAGATAAATATAGTTAGTCCCAATGGAAATAGGGTGACAACACCGGTTATGAAAATATTTCTAATTTTGTGTTTTGAATGAGATCGTAAAGGAGGTTCCTCTTTTTCCATAATATTTCTTATTTCACAATTCCAAACCAGTCATTGAAAAGAAAATAAATTC
>CBDUTX010000034.1:0-11334 GCA_965370235.1 uncultured Desulfuromonadaceae bacterium
TATTGCACTTAACAACCCATTAGGTATGAGAAGTTCGAGAAATATAAGTTTATCTTTAATTTTAAGAATATGGTATCAAATTTCCTATATCCGCATTTCAGGAGAAGTTGTAATGATTATCAAAATATAGCTTTTCTTTGGAATAGTCTTTAATACTTGCAATACTCCTATGTTTTTCATAAAGAGAATAAAAAAATAATTAAATTATATTAATTGATATTTTATTCCAAATTTACTTTAAAAAAGTAGCAATCCCTGTTTGAAACTTTAATTAATTTAGGATATAATACTTTAATATTATAATCAGTAAAATTAAAAAATGAATAATTTTATTCCTCATTTTATAAAAAAGCAGTATTCAGAAAACAAATTATCCGGTGAATTTAAAGCATACATAATGTATGTCGACTTCATTGATTTTTCAACAATGACTGAAAAATTTATGGGTGGTGGAAAAGAAGGTGTAGAAATATTAACAGAAATAATAAATAAAGTTTTCACTCCATCAATAAAAGCAATATATAAAAATGGAGGTTTTATATCAAGTTTTGCCGGAGATGCTTTTACAGCATTATTTCATGAAGAGAAAGTTGATATTTTACAATCTTGTCAATCGGCATTAAATATAATGGATTTTTTCAAAAAAATTGGCAGTAAAAAAACAAAATTTGGTAAATTTAATTTATCTGCAAAGATTGCTATTTCATCAGGTATAGTCAATTGGGATATTATGAAGAATAAACATCAGAATATTTTTTATTTTTATGGAGAAGGAATAAAAAATGTTGTCGAATGTATTAAAAGATCCGGTGCAGGAGAAATAATTATCAGTAAAGAAATTGCAGCAATGGATAGTAATTGTACTTTAAAAGAAAAAGAAGATAATTATTTTCTTTTACAAAAAACCCAGAAGTTGAAAGAGATCAGTAAAAAAACAAAAACAAAATTTATTGATTTAAAAATTGATGATGACAAAAAATGGTTGCCTGATGTCATTTTAAAATCAAGAGAAATTGGAGAATTTAGAGATATTGTATCATGTTATATTTCATTTAAAGAAAATGAAGGAATGTATTCAAATCTAAATGAAATAATTAATCTGGCTCATAAATATGGTGGATATTTAAATAAAGTTGATTATGGAGATAAGGGTTGGATAGCACTTGTCTTGTTTGGGGCTCCAATTGGACTTGAAAAGATATATGTAAGATCATGTGACTTTGCTTTGGCAGTAAGAGATATAGATACAATAGAAGTGAAAATTGGGATTACTTACGGGACATCATTTTGTGGGATTATAGGAAGCAAAGAAAGATCGGAATATACAGCATTAGGAATGGTTGTAAATCTATCAACACGATTGGCAATGATTGCAAAATGGAATGATATATATATAGATAGCAATATTAAGAAAAAGATACAAAACAATTATAGGATAGATTTTGTATCATCAAAGAAATTAAAAGGTTTTACTTATGATGTTGAAGTTTTTAAATTAAATGGGAAAGAAATTGATAAAATATCAGACAGATTTTTTTACGATTCAAATTTTATTGGAAGAAAAGAAGAATTAAAAAAGATAAAAGATTTTACCAAACCAATAGATAATAATAAATTTGGTGGAATAATATATATATATGGGGAAGCAGGAATAGGTAAATCCAGGTTAATTAATGAATATCAGCAATTATATTGTCATGATGAAAGATATAATTGGTTTTATATGTCATGTGATGAAATATTAAGAAAACCATTTAATCCGGTTATTTGTTTCTTAAGGGAATATTTTAAGCAAAGAGATTCAAATTCAAATGAAGAAAATAAACTTTTATTTGAAGAAGGTATTGAAAAACTTAAAGTAAATCTTTCTTTGGTTGGTGATTCTATTATTAGTGAGATACAAAATGAACTAATAAGAACAAAATCAATTCTTGGAGCATTATTGGATTTAAAATGGAAAGATTCATTATATGAGACATTAGATCCAAAGAGAAGACATGAAAATACGCGATATGCTTTAAAAAATCTTATAAAAGCTGAAAGTTTGATCAAACCTGTCATAATTGAATTAGAGGATGGACATTGGATTGATGATGATACACGAGACTTCTTAGAATTTCTTGTAAGGAATGTAAATAATTATCCTTTTATTATTATTACCGAATGTCGTTATAGTGATTATGGAGAAGAGATTAAATTTAATTTTTGTAAAGATAATGAAAATATAATTAATTTAAGATATCTTGATAATGAAACAGCAAAAGAATTAATTAAAAGTCTTATTAAAGATAAATTTAATATTAAAAGTGATATAAAAATAAGTGATAAAGCATTTAAATTGGTTTTAGAAAAATCAGAAGGGAATCCATTTTATCTTGAACAGATAATCCTTTATTTGATTGAAAAAAAATATTTAGATAGAAATTTAAATATTTCGTCTGATTCTTTTGACATTCCTCCAAATATAAATATGATTATAACCACAAGAATAGATAGATTAGCTTCAGAACTAAAAGGTATTATTAAAACAGCTGCAGTATTGGGCTTTGAATTTGATGTTGAAATACTTGCAAGAATAATTGAAAAATTAAATGTAAGTTTTGATCTTTCACGTGCACTTAAAATTGCTGAAAAGGAGAATATATGGAAAACAATAATAGAAATGAAATATATTTTCAAACATGCTCTAATCAGAGATTCGATTTATCAAATGCAGCTTAAAAGTCAACTGAGAGAATTACATAGATTGGCTGCAGAGACAATAATAGAACTACATGGAAATGAAAACTCCTATTATTTTGATATAGCAAATCATTATGAGAAAGCAGAAGAGTATAGAGAAACAATTTTTTATCTTGAAAAAACCGCTGATTATTACAAGAGTAAGTATCAAAACAAACTTGCTCTGGAGTTTTATCAGAAGTTATTGGATAAAATTAATGAAGAAAAAAGTAGTATTAAAATAATAGAAATACTTATTAAAAGAAATAATATTCTCAGAATTATTGGAAAATGGCATGAAGCTGAAGATGAGTGTTTAAAAGCTATGGATTTATCAAATAATATTGATGATGTTAAAATATCAGCAGATATAATGAGCAATTATGCAATGGTATTAATTCTTTTAGGGAAATATTATGAATCTATTGATTATAATAACAGAGCTTTAAAAATATATGAAAAATTACAGGATAAACAGGGGATTTCTGATGTTATTGGTGGTATTGCTAATGTTTATGCAACTATGACCAAGTATGAAAAAGCAATGGGATTTTATAAGAAAAAACTTCAAATTGATAAAGAACTTGGAAATAAAATTAATATGACAAAAACAATTGGAAATATTGGAGTAATTTACTTTCATAGAAACGAGAGGGAAAAAGCTTTAGAATATTATGAAAAAAGCCTGGTTTTATACAAAGAAATTAATAATATATGGGGTATATCAAAGTTACATGGGAATATAGCTATAGTATATGCAGATCAAGGTAAATTTGATGATGCAATTGAGCTTTATAATAAAAGTTTACAAATCAAATATGATCTGTGTGATAAAAAAGGAATATCAACAATTTATGGTAATTTAGGGAATGTATACCAAAAAAAAGGAAAATTTGACAAAGCAATGGATTGTTATTATAAAAGTCTTTCTATAAAAGAAGAACTTGGAGATGAAAGAGGAAAATGTGTTATATATTTAAATTTTGGTCAATCATATAACAATATTAAGGATCATGAAAAAGCAATAAAATATTATGATATGTCTATTAAAATAAGTAGAAAACTTGAATTTAATTATTTTTTATGCCGTTCATTATCATTAAAAGCAGAAACATGTTTTGATTTAAAACAATATAAATTATCTGAAGAGTTAAATAATGAAACTCTTGAAATTGCAAGAAATTCTTACATAAAAGATTTATTATTTGATTCAAAAGTTTTAAAAGAAATGATTAGACATAAAATTGAAGATGATAAGTTAAATTCAGCCAAAGTTCTAAAGGATATGCTTTCTTGTGAGAAAGACAAAGAAAGAAAAGCAAGATTAAATAAGGAATTATTTTATATAACCGATGAAAAAATATATCAGAATGAATCTCTAAGACTCTATGAAGAAATTTTTAAAACTAAACCAAATATCCAATTTAAGACATTTATTAAAGAGTTAAAAAGAGAAAATAAATAAATGTTATATGTCAGTTTCTCCAAACTTCCATTTTTAAAAGTCTAATAGATTGTTCAAATTATCCTCAATCTCCTTAAAATTAAATTTTATTTAATACAACTCTTCTAAAACTAAAATTATAGATATTATTTCATCTTCTCTCTTAATTTCTAATATTAATTCAGTTCCTTCATCTGATTTATAAAGATCTCTGATTTCTACCAATGTTTCGAATTTCTCAATATTCTTTCCATTAATTGATAAAATTATATCTCCTTCTTTTAAACCGGCTTTATCCGATGGACTACCAGGAGAAATAAAGAAAATTTCAACACCTTCTTCTGTATCCCAAATTGCCATACCACTTTTTGCTCTTGGGAATTCCTTTTCATAATTTGCACCTTTTTCAAGAATAATCCTTTGATTCTGATAATCAAGATATAGAACAAAATGCCTTAACACAGTATTCCCTAAATTTCCTATATAACGCTTATCATCAAAAGCTCCTGAACCAATATCTATAGGAATTGAAATCTCAGGTTCATATACAACAAAGTCTCCAATGGTTACAAATTTGAATTTTGCTCTTCTTCCAGGGATTTCCCCACCAGCTCCAAAAGAAATTGTTTCAATACTTTTAATTTCAAGAAGATTATTCTCTTTTGCAAAAGGATAATGAAAACCAAGACCGGTTGCACCTATATCAAGTCTCCACATTCCCGAATATTCATCATCTACACTCATCGGAACAATGAACATATTATCTTCTAACGGAGAATCTATTATCAAACCTTCTCCTTTATATTTAAAACTGTCAGGAAGATAAAAAGATATCAATTCATTTGCATAATTAATTTTTGTTACAAATCTTGAAAGAAAATCATATCCAAGAATTCCACAAACATCTAATCGTGAAAGTTTTTCCATAAAAGGTTGAATTGAAATAGCAATAACATTTTGTTCATCAAATTTTAATCCAGAAATACTAAATGGTGGTAAAGTAGTAAAAGATACTTCCACAGTATTTCCAGCTCCTTGACCTGTTATTGATCCTTGAAGTTCCAAACCAAGTTCTTCTGCATATTCAGTGCTTATAACTGAGGCAGAAGCTCCACAATCTAAAATCCATAATCCATCTTCACCATTAATATTCACATTTAGATAAATGTGATCTTCAATAAATCTAAAAGGTATATTTTCAGCAGATTTTCCATTATCAAATTTAAAATCTACAACATCTCCTTCAGGTGGTTGAAATATCATCGAATCTATTTCAATATTAATTTCAAACTTAGTAGTTTCTACAATATATTTTTGTTTAATTGGCAAAATCTCTGCTTCCTGATGGAAGGAGTATAAAACACTGTCAACTTCCCTATAGTCAGAATAAATAGTATGTGTTTCAGAAGAAGGTTTAACCTCAATTTTTTTAACTAACAGATAATTTGATGTATCATAATAATCGAAATTCACATCATCATTTATATTATTTTTTGTCTCAATTACAAAACAATCAAAACCATTTGCTGTATCTACTCCAAGAAAAGTAAGTATAAAATTTTCAGAATCTTTATTTAAATGATCAAATTCAGCAAGAAGCTTTGTTATCTTTCTTTCATTTAATGTATTAACATCTCTATCTATCTGAAGTTTTCCATTCATATCAACAGACCAGCTAAATTCTCCATTATCACCAGATATCTGTTTAAATATAGTTAGATCAACTTCTTCTCTATTTTTAAGTGGCAATTCCTTCCATTGCTTAAAAGTTCCATCCAAACCCGAACCAACAATTGTAATATTTCCTTCAAGATAAGATGTTCTATTATTCTTGACATTTTCAAGTCCACCTATTGCTTCATAATGTTTGTTTAAAATTTCATAGGGGTCTAATAGTGCTCCTTCCCAGTGTGGTCCGGACAAAGTAGTATCAATATTTTCTATACCTGTTTCAGGCTTAGAACAATTTGTCAGCAATAATAAACAAATATTTAAAATTAACATTGTTGTAAAAATCATTGTTTTTCTCATGAATACTCCTTTATTTAATATATAAAACCAGTAGTGTCCTAAGAAAAAGATTATAAATCAAAGAGATTCATTTGTATACAAGGATCCCTGGCATTTTTAAGTTTGTCAGGACTTAAATTCAGCAAGTCTATAATATCTTTTCTCATGAATAAAGATTCTTTGAATATTCTGGTAAATTTCAGCAGTGTGTACTTATACCTGGTCTGGAATTTGATATAAGAGATGAGGAGATAATAGATCATAGCAGTCCGGATTTGGGTCATAACTGCATTTCTTGAGGTTCCAAGGAATGTTTTTTTTATCTTCAAGTTTTGTTTGATCCACTTGAAAAATATTTCAATATCCCATCGTGTTTTATAGATCCTGGCAATAGTCCTTGATGACAACTTCATGTTATTGGTAATAAATGTTAATATTTTATCGTTTTCCTGGTCATAGAACTTAACCAATCTCAATTTATCAGGATATTTTTCAGACCTGCCTGTAGCAGACAGATGTAAAATATCCTGTAAGTTTAATAATATCATCTGATAAGACATATTTGTTTTTTATTTCTTTATGCTGTCCTAATACTTTGTAGTCCATGTTACTTTTTGACATTGTAACAAAGAATGAACCTTGTTTATCAAGGCTATAGAGCCATTTAAAGTCTATGTACGCTCTGTCCATTACTAATATGCTGTCCTGAGAAAGTGGAAGATTTGCATTTTTCGCTACTTTCACATCATGCTGTTTTCCATCAGTTATGACAATAAAGGATGGAATAGTACCTCTTGCGTCCAGCAATGTATGAATCTTTAAAGCTCCTTTCATCTTCCTAAACTTTGCCCATGGAAATACTGATAAACAGAGATCAATGGTGGTAGAATCGATTATTTTCAAAGGATTTTTAAATCTAAATTTATGTCCAGGAGCTGATTCCAGACATCTTGATAATAACTGATAAAAAAGATTCTGGAAGACCTGTCTGCTACAGGCAGGTCTGATAATCTCTTTTGTTGTTTACATAAGACAACTGAGAACGAGATATATTCCTCAATCCTAATTGATGCCAGTAGTTATGATGAATCTTTAACCCAGTCTCAATATCCCTTAGACTCTTCTTTCCTGAAGCCTGTGCATATAAATTAACAAGAAACTGGTTCCATACTGTGAAATGCTTAGTATAACGGTTATAACCACACTTCTTTGCTTCATGCCTGAATTTTCTGGTTGGAATTATATTTAGCAATTGGCGGAAAATTGTACTATAATATCTCATGGCTGGTTCCTTTCTTTTTTGATTTTTAAAAGTATATTACTTTTTTGGGAACCAGTCTTTTCTTTATTTAATTTTTATAGGACAGTAGTGATTATCACTGTCAATGAATTGAATAATACTATCATTATCTGGTATTAATTCAGGATTTAACAATCTTGAAAATGGGAAGTTATTACTTCTAATTTCGTTTATCCTTTTATTGTTTTCATATGGTTTAATACATTTTAAATATTCTTTTCTTGAAACAACAATCTTTTTGTCCTTTAATAAATCTTCATATACAACTTTTTTTTGGTTGAATTTTTCGCAGGGATAATCATCACATTGTGAGCAATTTTCCAATCCCTTTTCAATAACACATGGACGAACTGTACATTCCTTATCAATCAGTTTAATTTTTGAATCACTTGTTGTAATACAACCTTCGCAATATATTTCATCTGCTGGAATTTTAAATCCATATATTTTATACCAAGTGTCACTCAGAAATTGTCTTTGGTCATCTTTCTTAATGTTATCCTGATATGCTAAGCATAAATCACATCTATATCCGCATCTTGCTAAAATCTTTTTTGGCATATTATATCCTTTTGTGTATTTTTTCTTTGATGCAGAACTATTCAGTGTCACTCATCTCTGAAAATACAATTTCCTATAAATTGTTTCATATTTTATGCCTTAGACTTGCCTTACTCAAACATAAATTTTATAACTTTTCATCGCATTGTTTGTGAGTCTTTGTTATCGTCTGTACTTTTCTCATTTTTAATTATTTTTCTTAGATCAATTGAATTCTGGGGTAAATTATTTTTGGAAATTTCCCAAATCATTTCATAATCAATTCCAAAGTATTCATGAGTTATTAGGTTTCTTAATCCATACATTTTCTTCCAGGGAATTTGAGAGTATTTATTTTGTATTTCTAAAGGGACCTTTTTTGATGCTTCCCCAATAATTTCAAAATTCCGAATAACTGCATCAACAACCATATAGTTCTTTTTAAAATCCTTAAATTCCATTTCTCCGATATATTCTTCAATTCTTAACATTGAAGTCAACATATCTTCAAGATAAAGGTAATATTCTCTATTTATTGAGGTCATATATATTTAACACTATTTAAAATGATTTGTCTCAACTGTTCCTTTAAAGCTTTTTCTGAAATCAAATCAACTTTTAATTCTAATTCTTTTTCAAGTAATTCTTGTAAGTCAAAAAATTCCCACCCAATCGGTTTTCGAAAATAAACCAGAATATCAATATCTGAATCCTTATTTTGTTCATTGCGAGAATATGACCCAAAATATCCAATTTTATCAACATTATATAGTTTATTTAGTGGTGGTTTCAGTCTTCTTAATTTATTTTCTATTTCAATTTGAGTATTCATATTATAGATTTCTTTGTTAAATAATTATTCTGATCTTATTTGTATTAACAGCATTAGCAGCATCATCCTGATAAACATATTACATTTAATGCAAATATATTAAATATAACCTCATCTATCACGAATATTACCCCTTATAGTGCGAAAAAACAAGATATTGTTGAAAAGTAGGTAGTGTAAAATTTTCAGTTAAATCGATTTTAAAATTTTCTGCTTTAAGTTTAGATAGTTCAATTAACAAATCAACACCCTTGTGGAAACTATTTACAATGTTACTGGGAATTCCGGTTGTTTTTTACACATTACTTAAGGATTTATAATATAGTCAATCCAAGTCTTTTTCCCAATCCTTGTTCAATGATTTTATAGAGAGTTGAAATTTGAATATCAATCTTTCCATTTTCAAGTCTGGAAATATAGCTTTTTTTAGTACCTGTTCTTTTTGCTAAATCATCTTGGGTCAGGTGAGCCTCTTTTCTTACTTCTTTGATTATTTCTCCGATAATAAATGCTTTTGATTTTGTCTCAAATTCATCTCTTTCAGGTGTTCCTGGTTTTCCATATTTAATATCTAATAATTCATCAAAAGTCTTTGCTTCTTTTATAGTTTTCATAGATTATCTCCTTTTTTACTTTGAAAGTATTCTTGTTTTAGTTTTAACCCCATTTTGATTTCTTTTTTCGGAATTTTGTGCGTTTTCTTTTGAAAGACATTAAAAAGAATTATAATTCTCCCTTCATCAAAACAACAAAAAATTCTGTATATATCACTTCTGTATTTAATTCTAATTTCATATAAGCCATTGGTGCCTTCAATGTATTTCAGAAATTTTTCAGGAACCTTCTCGACTGTTTTTATTAATTTAAAGACGTATTCGATCTTTTCCTGAACTTTTTTATTCTGAGCTATATAAAATTTAATGAAGTAATTTTTATAAAATTTTATTTCTCTCATCATGAGATTAAGTTAACATACTTGTTAACAAAAATCAAAAGAATTGATTAATATTATTTATATACTACAATACATCAGAAGGTATTCAAACTTCAAGAAATGAATGTACATTTTCAATTTTGAGAATTTGGTTTTGAATTTCGTATATCTGCTTATTAGGAGATGTAGTATGGAACTCCTCTCCTCTGTTAATTCAACTTCCCTGTTTACTGTTTTTGTACCAATGATTCATTTTATCATAGCCATAACGACTATTCAAGCGAACATAATAGCTGAATTATCTGGTGTTTTTTTACTTATATTTAAATGAGTCTGCTTAATTCAGAACAAATCTCAATAATTCGTTCAGGAGGAATCCATTCATTTTTTGGAGTCTTTAAATAGTGAAAAACTTTTACACCATTGTATTTAGAATCAAATCCTTTGTGTTTTGGTACAACATGGAAATGAATATGCTTAAATCCCTCTCCTTCTGCAAAACAAAATACATATTCTCGATCAGATTTAAAATACTTATGAATAGCTTTAATAACTTTTTCTTGCACTTCTGTAAGATCGATAAACTCTTCATGACTGAGCTTATGTAATTCTTCACAATGTCTTTTTAAAACAATTACTATCCAGCCTTCCAAGGAGGTTGGATAAGCATGTTCAACTATCCAATAATCCGATATGAAAATAGGTTTTCCAGGGCTTATAGACTTAATTCCTGCAATTGATTGACAGCTTAAACACTCCATTTTATCTCCTTGGTGTTGCGATATATAACATAACATTCCATAAATAGTTGTTTGTCTGTAGCAAGCTAATTCATTTTTTATTATTATGATTGGGAGTATTTCATTGCTTTTAATTCATAAATTTTATTATTTTCTTTTATATTTTGTAATTCTTTCAACTCAATTTCTTTGCAAGTAATCCATGTGTTGAATGTGTATGACTTAATCCATTTCCATGATTATCTGTAAATGTGATAGAATGTTTATCCAGAATGTCCCAATCATCATAAATTTCAAAAAGTTCATCCTCTTGGAATAAACCAACAAAAAACGGTTTCATGTCCGGAGGTGTTTGTACTTGATCAGTAAAACCTGTCATTATATTAAAACCATTCACAACTGTATGTTCTTTTACTTTTTTTATCAATTTTTTCCAATCAGATCTTGGTATAAGATGAAGGCTTCCTACAGCAATGACTAAATCATATTTCCCCTCAAAATGAAAGTCTCTCATATCTTGAACTTTGGCTTTTATTTGAAGACATCGTTTCTCTGCAATTTCTATCAACTTGGATATTCCTGTTTTTGAAATATCAACAGATGTAACATCAAATCCATTTTCCGCAAGATATAATGCATCTCTACCTGCACCACAACCAAATTCAATCACTCTACTGCCTTTTTTCATTTGGCTTGCCACTTTAATTACTTTATCAGTCGGTTTACCTCCACCAAATGTTTTTAATCCATCGGATGTTGCATATTGTTCTTCCCAAAATGGTTTTGACATATTGTTCATTTAAATCTTTTAAT
>CBDUTX010000035.1:0-11323 GCA_965370235.1 uncultured Desulfuromonadaceae bacterium
TGCAACGATTCGTTAACCCTTTAATATAATATTTTAGTTCACTGGATTTTACGAAGCGATGTGTAGTAAAATTCCAGTGCAACGATTCGTTAATCCTTTAATATTTCTTTTTCATTTTATTATACAGGATATACATGACAAAAAAAATCATTGAAATAATTATCTGTCATTTATTTATCTCTGTTCTACAATTGCATATAAGGAAAATAAATTGTTCTTGACTTGAATTTGCTCTTTAGTATAATCAAATTTTTATTCAATATATAGAGCTTCAATGAATAGAGTAACTAATATCCAAATCAAACACACTTGTAAAAGGAGTATCTATGTCCTACATCGATGATGTTCTCGCTGTAGTCGAGAAAAGAAATCAAAGCCAGCCTGAATTTCTCCAGGCAGTAAAAGAAGTGCTGGAATCGCTGGGTCCTGTGATCGACAAACATCCCGAATACAGAGAAGAAGGAATACTTGAAAGAATTGTAGAACCTGAAAGACAGATTATTTTCAGAGTACCCTGGATAGATGATGAAGGAAATGCACGGGTAAACAGGGCATTCAGGGTTGAATTTAATTCTGCTATTGGTCCTTACAAAGGAGGATTAAGATTCCATCCTTCTGTTAATATCGGAATTATTAAATTCCTCGGTTTTGAACAAATATTCAAAAATGCTCTTACCGGTCTGCCAATGGGAGGGGGAAAAGGCGGTTCTGACTTCGATCCTAAAGGAAAATCAGACAGAGAAGTTATGCGTTTTTGTTACAGCTTCATGTCCGAACTTTTCAGGCACATAGGTCCTGATACAGATGTTCCCGCTGGAGATATCGGAGTCGGTGGAAGGGAGATAGGTTATCTATTCGGTCAATACAAAAAAATCCGCAATCATTTTGTTGGAGTTTTGACCGGAAAAGGATTGAACTGGGGTGGAAGTCTCATAAGAACCGAAGCAACAGGTTACGGATGTGTATACTTCACAGAGGAAATGCTGAAAACAAAAGGTGAAGATTTCAAAGGCAAAGAAGTTATAGTATCCGGTTCGGGTAATGTTGCTATTTATGCTACAGAAAAAATCTATCAGCTTGGTGGTAAAGTTATAGCGATGTGTGATTCAAGCGGCTTCATTCACGATCCGGACGGAGTTAACCTTGATACGGTCAGGGAAATAAAGGAAGTAAAAAGAGGAAGAATTAAAGAATATCTCGATAAACATTCAAATGCCAAATATGCTGAGAAAATCTCAGATATCTGGAAAATCAAATGTGATATAGCATTACCAAGTGCAACTCAAAATGAAATTGACAAAGAAAGTGCTGAATCTCTTGTCAACAATGGTTGTATTGCAGTTGGAGAAGGCGCAAATATGCCCTGTACACACGAAGCAACAGATGTATTTATCAAAGCTAAAGTTCTTTATGGTCCGGGAAAAGCTGCAAATGCCGGTGGTGTTTCCACATCGGGGCTTGAAATGTCTCAAAACAGTCTTAGATATTTCTGGTCCAGAAAAGAAGTAGATGAGAAATTACACAATATCATGATAAATATTCATGAAGCATGTCTTAAGGCGTCAAATGAATGCGATACACCAGGAAACTATGTAAATGGTGCAAATATAGCCGGATTTAAGAAAGTTGCCCAGACCATGATAGATCACGGAATATACGGATAAAAGAAACATTTAAAGTTAAGAGCTGGTTTTTATAACCAGCTTTTTTTTATATCATATCAATTAATTCAGTTAAAGAATTGCTGACAACTGTATCAATAAAAGAGTTTTCCTGATTCATATAAAAATTTTTATCTGTTTTTCCTATTAAAATCCATGCGGTTTTTATCCCGATGTTCTTGGCTGCTTTTAAAGATGTCAGAGCATCATCAACTAATATATAATTTTCAGGCTCTAAACTTCTGTTCTTTATCAAACTGACAAAAGTTTCTTCCCTTTCCTTATGTGAATCATAGTGTTTCTCAGGAAAATATGAAGATATACCAAGTCTTTCAAGTGTAGAATCAACAAGAGCACATTTATTAGAGGTGAGAAGAATAAGTTCAATTTTTTTTCTCTTTATCTCATTCAATATCTCAACCGCACCTGGAAGCAGTTTCACATCATTTTCATAAGCTTCCTTTGCAAGACCGACCCAGGTTGCTACTATCTCTTCTTCGCTCATTGAAATGTTAAATCTGTCTTTAAAATATACTGCTGTCTGTAGGAATGAAAATCCTTCAATTTCATTTTTCAACCTATCAGGAACAGGAATATCAAGAGCACTTAAAAACTTTTCATCAATTTCTTCCCAGAGCTGGAGAGAATCTATTAATGTTCCGTCAAAATCAAAAAGTATGGATTTTATAGTATTATTTGACATATAATTGTAAAGCTATATGAAAAAAAAAATTTGTCAAAATATTTCTACTTTGAATGGATCAGATTCAAATGTCAGGAATGCAGATGCTGCTGTGATTCGATAATTGCTCACAGAAAATTCTTAACCGAGGTCGAGAAAATTTAACATGTTGAGAAATAATTTAACAGGAATAATTTTGCTTTTAATTATTTCCTGTACCAATAAAAAAACAGAATTATTCAGAAAAGATACAGTTTTTTTTCTCTTTGATACAAAGATAAACATAATTGTAGTAAGTGAAAACCCTGAACTTGCTGACAGCGTTTTTCAAATTGCAGAGAATATATTCATGCACTTTGATTCATTGTTCAACCCTGATAATATTTTTTTAAATCACATTAAAAAAAACAACATGATTTTATATGTATGGGAACAGGCTTTATTTGCTCACAAACTGACTCGAGGAGCCTACGATCCGACTCTTGGAGATGTAATAAAAATTTGGGGTGATTTCTCTGAAGGAAGTATTCAAATACCTGATAGTGCAATAATTTGCAGTCTGATCAATTTAAGACAGAATAACTTCCCGGTAATAACTCCTGATTTGATAAATATTCCATTGGGAATGGAACCGAATCTCGGCGGAATTGCCAAAGGAATTGCAATCCAGCAAATTATCGATGAAATATCAAATAAAGAAATAATCGGAATTCTTATCGAAGCAGGAGGAGATATTATTACAGCAGGTCAAAGAGAAAATTTCTCCCCCTGGAGAATAGGTATACAGCATCCGAGAAATAAAAATGATCTAATTGCTATTATAAAATGTTCTGACAGGTCTGTTTGTACATCAGGTGATTATCAGAGGTTTGTCATTATAGATAATGTGAGATACCATCATATTTTAAATCCATTTGATTTAAAACCGGTAAAAGGAATAGTAAGCTCAACTGTACTTTATAATGATGCCGGAATAGCTGATGCATGCGCAACAGCTTTTATGGTTCTACCATTAGAGGAAAGTTTCAAATTGGCTGACAGTCTGGGAGCTGAAATATTATTGTCTTTTGAAAACGATAGAGATGAATTAAAATTTATTTCAACTGAAGGCTTTACTGAATTTATTGAAACTGCATATGTTAACATTGAAGTATATATTTTAGAGAATTGAGGTAATAAATGAAAAAAAAAGCAGAATACTGGAACAAATTAAGTGAAAACAGAGTTCAATGTACTCTCTGTTCTCATAAATGTATTTTAAAACCCGGTCAAAAAGGATTATGCACTATAAGAGGTAATCTTGATGGTATACTATACAATCTTCAGTACGGTGAAAGTGTAAGTATTTCATCCGATCCCATTGAAAAGAAACCTTTGTTCCATTTCTATCCAGGATCTATGATAACCTCCATTGCTCCAAACGGATGCAATCTAGACTGCCCTTTCTGTCAGAATTATGAAATTTCTCAAGGTTCTGTGCAGACAAAATATATTTCACCAAAAAAAGCCGGAGAGATATCAAAAACTTACAATTCAATCGGACTTTCATATACATATACAGAACCCCTTGTATGGTTTGAATATTTAATAGATGCAGGAGAAGAAGTTCATAAACAGAGTGGTTTGAATGTTCTTATCTCAAATGGAATGATAAATCCCGAACCTTTAAATGATTTACTACCTCTTATAGATGCTGTAAATATTGATCTGAAGACTTTCTCAGAAGATAAATATAGAAATATTTTAAAAGGTGACCTGAAATCAGTTCTAAATACAATTGAAACATTTGCTGCAAATAATATACATGTTGAAGTTACAACTTTAATAGTGACTGATTTCAATGACAGTGAAAAAGAGATAATAAATATTGCCAAATTCCTTTCAAGTATTAATAAAGAGATACCATTCCATCTTTCAAGATATTTTCCACACTACAAATACCAAAAACCACCCACTGACCCGGAAATACTGATTGAATTCTACAATATTGCCAGGTCATATCTTCCTCACAGTTTTATTGGAAACTTTTATGATATGGAAATGGAAAGTTCATTCTGCCCTGCTTGTAATAGCTTATGGATTAGCAGACAGGGTTATAATGTGGAAGTTGTTGGAATTGAAAATAATAAATGTAAAACCTGCTTAAAGGAAGTGAACTTCCCTCTTTAATCTTAAAAGTCATGAAATATCCCTATAAATTAGATTATCTGATTATTGCTGTAGTTCTTACTATAGGTGTTTTAGGTATTTATGCAAAATATAAAAATAACAAATCCGAAAAAGCGAGATATCTGATAATTCAAACATCAGAAGGAGAAAGATTAGAATTTGATTTGCAATGTGACACAACACTTTTTATTAAGGGAAAGCTGGGTATAAGTGTTATAGAGATATCAGATTATTCAGCAAGATTTCTCTCTTCCCCCTGCCCAAATAAACTCTGTGTAAAACATGGATCAATCGAAAACTGTAACGACCAATTAATATGTATCCCTAACGGAGTATTGGTAAAAATTTCATCCGGAGATGATTTAGATGCCCTCTCATATTGAGATTCCAGAAAAATTAACTTTAATAATTGAATTATCTATATATTCAACACTTGCTGCAGGATTCCATATAATTGAAACTGTAATAAATCCAACTTTTTTTAAAATTGGAATTGGAAATGCTGTAATACTATTATTGATTCGACAGAAAAAAATTAAAATAGCATTAATTACAACATTACTGAAAGTTTTTTTTGGCTCACTGTTTTCAGGTTCTCTACTGACACCAATTTTCCTTTCATCTTTATTTGCTTCTCTATTGAGTTTCTTTGTCATGTTTCTAATGTCAAAAGGAAATGTATTTGGACCTGTTGCAGTAAGTATATGCGGTAGTATATCACATAATTTTGTTCTTTTAGCTTTTTCAAATTTAATAATCAGTGGAATATTTTCTTCCCTCTGGTCTATCTTTATTCTATTCAGTTTGTTATCAGGTTCAATTACAGGATTAATTGTATTTTTATTTGAGAATTTATTAAATAACTTGACAGAAAAAAAAATGTTCATAAAATAAGATATGATGTGGGGCTGTGGCGCAGTTGGCTAGCGCGGTTGACTGGCAGTCAATAGGTCAAGGGTTCGAATCCCTTCAGCTCCACCAAATTCTGTTTAATCAATTATTTTAATTTTTGTTTAATCAATAATGGAGGAAGCATGAAAAAGACTGTGATAGTGCTAAGTGTCCTGTTATTCCTGCTTTTATCATGTGTGTCAGAATCAGAAACTGATGCACACGGCAAGATAAAAGAAGCAGAATTAGCTCTGAAAAACCTTGGTCAAATATTGGATAAATATAATCAAGTTTACGGATACTACCCATACTTATCTGAGGATGTTGACAGAACAACAAAAACTCTTACTATGGTTATTGATGAAAACGGTATAAGAATATCTTCTAATAATTCTGAAATTTCTGTTCCTCTTGTTGATTCTGCTGAATTTTACTCTGGTCTTGGAAAGGTTATGTATGAAGATGATGAATATTTATTAAGAAGATGGTATATATATGTTGCAGGAAGTAATAGGAGAGCACAGATTGAAACACTTAATACGGTGATAAATTTTGAAGAAGCAGAAGATCTCTCGGCAATTATCAGGATTAAAGATACAATTTGTTTTGTAGCAATCAGAGATGGAGATTCTACAAAACCTTACCACATTTACTATTCATCAGATAAACATATTTTTACTGTAACTGATTCTGCGCTCATCGGATTCATCCCCGGCACATATGAATTAACTTACACTGAACTGATTGGTGACAGAGAAATTCAAACAAACAGAAATGCATCATGGCTATTCGATACTCTTTCTCAATTTGGTGATACGGTAACATTAGCAAAAATTAAAAGTTCTTTTGTTGTTGATAGTTTGAGATATATCACGACCGATCCATATAGGAAATATTTCCTGTATTCCAGTGCAAATGACATGAACAGAACTATTGTAACTTCAAAGAGAATTGTTAAAGGGTCAAGTGATCTGTCTATTGATAATATCATTACATTTGATCCTGTTGTTATTTTAGGTTTGGAAACTGAAACTATCTCTTCTGAAGAAGAAATTATAGAAGAAGATACAACCTCAAATGAGGAGGTACAATGAACAAGTACATAATATTGATAACTTTATTTTTATTTTCATTAATGATTGGATGCGAATCTACAGAACAGGTAATTGACAGATCAACTGACACAACACTTTCAAATGGATATGATGAATACGGATGTAAGAAATTCTACAATCTCGGTATGAATTACCACAGAAGCAGACTCTGGACAGAAGCTGCTGAATTTTTCCAGAAAGCAATAGAATGTTCGACAGATTATGTTGATGCTTATATAGCTCTTGGCGAAATGTATGAAGATATTGATTCTGTTGAATTAGCAGAAAATACATGGATTCAGATGCAGTCAAATCTTCCTTCTGTTATCGAAGCTTATACACATTACGGTTCTTTTTTGGCAGGACAGAAAAGATATGCTGAATCGGAACAGATGTATTTATCAGCACATGAAATAAGCCCTTCAGATCCAACACCGATTCTTGGACTTGCAGATGTACTTACAAAACAGGAAAAATTTTCTGAAGCAATACCTTATCTTGAACAAGCTTTGGAAATTACAGAAGATGAAGATAAAATCATTGCAATTAAACAGAGACTTGCAAAATGCTGTGTGGGAGTAGGTGAACCTGAATATGCTGCAGAACTTCTCGAAGACATATTGATAAAATATCCTGAAAAAATAGAAATTCATGAATGGCTGGTTGAAGCATATAAAAGCATGCATCAGTGGGACAAAGCTTTAATGCACATGGATGCTGTCGTAGAAGCCGATCCAACACTTGAAAATACAATGAAATATGGTGCTCTTCAAGCAACAGCCGGAAGAACAAGTGCTGCACTTGCTACATTCAGGAGAGCTGTAAGCATGGGCGGTGGATTAACAGCATATAAACAGGTTATAGGTATTCTTCAGAGATCAGGACAAACCTCATTGGCTCTTCAAATTGCTGAGGAAGCTTTGGGAAGTTATCCAAGTGATGGTTACTTGAACCTCCTTGTTGGAAATAAATACTATGCAGCTGCTATTGAAGCTTATAATACAAGTGACTGGGATGGAGCTATGAATTATGCAGATATGGCAATTTCATATTATTCAAGAGCTACATCAGGATCATATTCATCACAGGCTCAAGAAAAACTTAATAGTGCTCAACAACTCAGAGAAGCAGCCAGGTTAAAGAAAATTTACTAAAATGAATACAAATAATAATAAATGGAGATATTCCGAAAAAGGGATATCTCCATGGATTACTTTGTTGATAGTTTTTCTAATAATCGTAATAGCATGGATCTCTTTTCAATTTATTGCCATTAATTACATAAAATTTGAAATCAAAAAAAAATCTGAAGAAAAAATCAAATTTGAATTTGACAATGATGTTATCAGAAATGATATGATAAAATTTCTTAAGTCTAAAGGTATTGAAATTCATCCCGATGATATCACAATAGCAAGACAGGGTACTGACATTGGTGACAGTGTTATGATTAGTTTTACTTATACCGATAGCTGCAGACTTCTCGGTAACCTGATCAAAGCAGACTGGAACAAAGTATTTGTTTTCAACTATGAAATTAAATTGAAGAACATTCTTCACGATGCTGACCTCCGTCATTAACATATTTTTACTATGTGTACTATCATTTGTTGAACTCAATCTTCAAGGTGGATATCATTTTCCTGATACTCTAAGACAGAGAATCGAACAATACGAGGATGTAGATGCTGCAGGCAATCACATCCTCAATTTCTATTTAAATAATGGTTATCCTTATGCAAGTTTAACTTTAGAAAGAGCAGAAATCCATGACAGTAGCTTTTCTTTATTTTTTAATATTACCGAAGGACCTCGAGTAGTAGTAGAAGAAATCAGTTTTACCGGAGTAAAACACACATCACATTCGTACTTAATACTTGAATCGGGACTTGGGGAAAATTTTATCTACAATAAACAACTGATCGATGAAGCTGTAAGAGATATTAACAAAATAGATTTTTTAAGATCAAATCCAAATCCAAGACTTTTTATGCTCTCCAGACCGGAAAAAGCAAGATTGGATTTCCTTTTAACCGAATTAAAGACAAACACATTTTATGGGGCTCTTTCATACTCCCCGGAAGAAAAATTATTTTACGGTGATGCACTGCTGATAATTAAAAACATCTACGGAAATGGACATTCCTTTAAAATCCTCTGGAAACGGATTGATGAAGATAAGACATTATGGCAGGGAGAAATTAAATTAACCTGGCTTTTTTCAAAACCTGTAGATTTTAAAATAAATATATCTTTTAGAAAAGATATTTCATATTCCCAGATATTGACAAGATCTATTCTTTCCTATTTTAAAAATAACTGGGAATTTTATACAGGTATTGAATACATCAATATTAAGCATAACTTTTATACTCTGGAACAATTGGATAACATGTCCGGATTATTTCTTGATACCAGGGACTTCCCTGTTAATCCCACTTCAGGACTTCTTTTTAATTTTGAAGTAAAAACAGGTCAAACAAATTATAATACTATGAAAAATATAAATACATATCTTCATGTAAGTCTCAGTGATTACTTTTCACTTTCAAAGTTTGTATTACTTTTTTCATCCGGTTTTTCAGGATTTTTTTCTTCAAATTACATTGAAGATATTTTATTAGTTTATGGAGGGGATAAAGGACCAAGAGGATATCTTCCTGAAAGTTTCAAAACCAACAGAGCTATTCTAAATACAGTGGAGACAAGATATATTATTTCAAAATACAATAATATATTTATATTTTTCGACTGTCTGATTCATAACAATTCAGGTTCAACATTTACAGATGTCGGTTATGGTATTGGAATGATGACTGGTGGAGACAATGTTAGCGTAAAAGCATATATTTCTGCAAATCCTGAAATTAAAGATTTTTCTTCCATTCTACTTTCAACTCAACTTGAATACAATTTCTAATAATTTCTAACAGCAATTTAACATCAAGATTTTATAGTATTTTACTTTAACATCTTTACAAGAGCATATTACATTGTTGGACATGGGTATTGTTCATTGCTAATTGATCGTTGTTCTGTGGTCTCTGTAGTTGTACATTGTTTATTTCAAGTTTAACAAATTAGTAAAGCTAATTATTTTCACAGAAAATTGTTTAGATTAATTTTTGTAGAAAATAGAACTTGTTCTAATTTTCAAAACTATTTAGATAATTTTGTGAATCTATTAGTGTCTTTGAGTGGTTGTGTGCGGGGATTTGTGCTTGTTCGTGGATAAAGTCTTCTGGGGGTATCAGTTTGGAGGTGCTGGATTGAATTGGATTAGCTATTGTTTTTCTTCAAATTCTCCTTAATGATTTCATCATTGATCTTTGAAAGATAACTCTCACCTTTACTTATTATGTATTGATAATTAAGTACAATTAACTCGGATATTTTAGCCATATTTCTGCCGGGAGTTACTGGAATTCTATAATAAATAATATCAACATCAAGATACTTCTTCCAATTTAATACATCTCCAAGATATTCCCCTGATATGATTTTGTTGTCTTTAGGAAAATATAGCTCAATCTCAAGTAAAATAGTACATTTTGGAAGAACAGAGCCTTTGCCAAAAAGATCTGAAATATCAATTATTCCCAAGCCTTTTATTTCTATAGCATAACATGGTTTTTTCCTACCAATATTTAAACCGATTAATTTACCATTTTCTGATTTTATCAGAACCACATCGTCAGCAATGAATTTATGACCGGACATAACAAGCTCAATCGCACTCTCACTTTTACCAATAGAACTAGGTCCCGTGAAAAGAACCCCCACATTATTTATCTGAACAAGTGTCCCATAAATTGTCATTTGATTAATTTTATCTGACATATTATTTAAGCTCACCTGCTGAAAACGCTCAGCGTTTTTGGTCGGGTGCAGCGCCTTATCCTTTTGATACATTGAATTCGTAGAATGGAAAATCTTGACCTTGAATGTTTTCTTTTCCAATATTCATCAATCTTCAATGTTGATAATATGTTTTTTGTTACTATCAAAATCAAAATAAAGTACTTTTGTTTGATTAGTGTCATCATCATTACTTAACACACTTGGACATTTTTAGTGTCTGTATTCCCCTGATAATCTTGGATATTGGAATTTACTTGAACAGTCACGCTTTTGTCTGAATACTGAACATGTAGTTGAATTAAATATTCTCTACAACTTCGAATGCAGGATTAAATAGGGACTGAACGACTTTGACTAACTTACTAATATTTCATTCTCCTTTTTATAGGACTATTATATTATTAAATAAATCAGCGTTAATATCAGGATGTATTATTGATTATTTCTATTCACTTAAACACTATTATCTTTATGTCTTTTCGTAGTGTATTTATCAAATTCTTTTTTTAATTGTCTCTCAATTTTATCTATAACTGAATTTAAACATTCCTGTAATAATTTTTTCTTCGCTTTTGCATAGATTTCTTTGTTATGTGAATGTATTGAAAATTCAACAATCGTATTTATCCCGCTTTTATCGATGACTACTTTTGCATTGTGAAGTTCATTGGCAAAATGATTCAATTTTTCAACTTTTTCATTGAATTTTTCTTTGTAATATTCAAATCCTTTTTTTAATTTTTCATCCCTAATTGTTACAGAAATGTCCATTTTACCTCCTTTTTGATAAATTCTTCAATACTGTATTTTTCTCATATCCTTCATTTGTCTGTGGAAAATCTTTTCTGTAATGCAATCCTCTGGATTCCTTTCTCATAAGAGCAGATTTTAAAATTAATTTACTTGTCAGCAAAATGTTCACCAGATCAATACCCGCTGAAGTATATGTTGTTGAATTAATATTC
>CBDUTX010000036.1:0-11226 GCA_965370235.1 uncultured Desulfuromonadaceae bacterium
ATTTCCCTTATCAGATGTTGTGAGATAATCAGATTATTTTTCAATTTAGTCCGGGCTTCATTTAATAAAAGTCCTTTTCTGCCTGTTATCAAAATGGAATTTACAATTTTCTCAGCTAAAATGAGTGTAGTCAGCTGAGCACCTCCTCTTTCCATTTTTGTAATAATTTGTACAACGGAATAATTAGGCATTTTGAACATAAATTATTTTAAATATTCAATAATTTTTTTATTGTTATATATTACATCTTCAATTGAAGCATAGTACCATTTACCATATCGTCCTGTAGGAATTATTGAATTATTTCCAAAGAAAATAAAAATATTTTTTCTACTTCTTTTCCAGTGTTTATCATAAATAACATAGGCAGGTTTAATTTCTCTTATCATATGAGTTAAAACCTTGGATCTTTTATCAATAAGAGAGGTTTTCTTCAATTGACTGATAACTTCATCGAAAAGTGTTTTCCTATTAATGTTCGGTAGTTTTCTATATCGGCTGTATGAAATTTCAGCATAAATTGAAAATTTCCCTTTGCTCCTCAAGTTATAAAAATTTGATGAACATCCAACTCTGTAGGGTATGTATTTTTTCTCAGGAAGATAAACCCAGTGATAATCAGGAGGATCACCTTTGAAACCAATTTCAATATCGAGAACATTTGCAGCTTGCAAATTATTAAAACTCCTGTTCAAATTACCTGTAAGTGAAGGATAAGCAAGTTTATTGAAATCCTTTAAAGGTAATGACCATAATAATTTATCATATTTGTATTCATTTTTTTTTGTCGTTAAAATTTTATCTGTCCAGTTAACGTTAACGATTTCATAATTTAATCTTAGATTTTTTATTCTATCTGTAAATTTTTTTACCAGTACTGATATCCCGCCCTCTGGATAATAGAAAACCTGATTGTAACCTTTGTTATGAATTTCCTTCTTTGTAAAAAATGGTTTGAGTACCTCTTCAAGAGAAATATCCGGTACAAATCTTCCTATCCAGTCAGTTGAAAGATCTCCTGGTTTTAATGTCCAAAGTTTATAATTATAAGGATAAAGAAAGTGTTTATAGATCCCTGATCCAAATTTAGAAATAAAATATTCTTCTGTATTATTAAATATTATTTTTTTATCTCTATTGATAAAAGTGAAGAGACATTCATAAGCTTCATCCCGGGGTAACATAAAAAGATGAGATTGAAAAGGATAGGGTATCATATGATTTTCAAATAAAATAAAAGATTTTCTTGTATGCTTTAATAAAGTAATTTTTAGATCCTTGATGAGTTTTTCAATTTCAGGGTATTGAAAATGAAGCAGATGTCCTGTGTAATCAAAAATAAAATTATCTTTGTACACTGATCTGCACAATCCTCCGGGAGAATTTTCCTTTTCTAAAACAACATAATCAATATTTTTATTTCTACTTAAATAAGCAATTGATAATCCAGCAATTCCACCTCCGGCAATAATTACCTTCATTATATGTTCTTTCCCTTTAATTTCATTGAGAAAGTCATATTTTAATTTTTGCAAGTAATAAAGCTACAATTATTAAATAAATAAATCCTGCAGTTAAAAACAATTTCCCATAAAAAACCGGAAGCAAAACTATTCCAAGAGCTAATAAACCAAGAAAAATACTGACCAATGAAACAAGAACAAGAATTGATTTTACAGACAATCCTCTCTTTCTCAATCTGAGCGCAAAGTGATCAGGTGAACCAAGATAAAACGGTTTTTTATTGATGATCCTTATAATAACAACAAAAGCCATATCAAATATTGGAACTGCAAGTATAAATATAGGAACAAAAATGCCAAGAGTAGATTTATAACTATAACTGACTTTCATGGACATTGCTGCTAAAAAAAGTCCTATAAGCATACTTCCGGCATCACCAAGATAAATCTTTGCCTTTGGTTTATTATAGATAAAAAAACCAATCAGTGCACCCGTCAAACTCAAAGATAAAACACCTACAGTGTTCTGTCCTGCAATAAAAGCAAATATTGAAATAAAAATAGAAGAAAATATTGCTGATATTGTACAAAGACCATCCATGACATCGATGATATTCATCGCATTAATTATTGAAACAAGCCATAAAATAGTCAGAGGAAAATTAATCCACCAGGGAAAAGAAACAAATTTAATCATTATATCGGATTTGACGATAGTAACTGCAGCAAATAATTGTCCTGCTAATTTTACAGTTGGAGTAAGAGCTTGAAGATCATCTAAAATTCCTATAATCAGAAGTATACTTCCTGCCAACAGAATTCCCAATATATCCGTATCAAATTTCAGAACTGCTGAAACAGCTATCATTATTGACACAAAAATTGGAATTCCACCAAGATAAGGTACTGGTTCTTTTTGTGTTTTCAATTTCCCATCAGGACAATCGAGTATATTGAAATATATTGCAGCTTTTCTGGCAATTGGTGTTGAATAGAGAGAAATTACAAATGATATCAAGACAGCAGAGAGAGCTGAAACAATGAGGATCATTTAATCACACCCATTTTTATGAGTGAATCAATCACTTTTAGATCTGTAGTGATAGAATCAAGATGATCAATAAATTCATCAAGCTCAAAATTAAAATCTCTGTTTTTTAAAAACGCAGTATAAATATAGATAAAGTTTTCATTTTTATCATAGATAGGAATTATTCTTCTCCATATTCTAAGAGCTTCTTCACTTCTGCCTTTATACAGAAGAATATTTGATATTTTATTAATTGCATAAAAATTACTTACAAACAATGTCTCCTTCATATTATTCGAAAGATCAAGCAGTGAATCAAAATTCCAACTTATTATATTCTTATCAGATATTATATTATAACGAAATAATTCAGCTGCTATATCAATTGAATTTGGTTCTGCATCTTTAGCAAAATTTAAAAACTCAATTTTTTTCTCAATATCATCTTCATATTTAATTCTATTCAATATTGTATGTAAATTATAAGGTTGTAATTCAAACAATCTTTTTATAATTTCTTTTGAATCTTCTTTATATCCCAGTTTTTCAGATAATATAAAAGCTCTTTCTAATCTATGCGGTGATATATCATCAGATGCAGCCTCTCTTGCATATTTGTAGGATAATTCAAGCCATGTTTTATTTTCTGAAGTAATGTAATAAAATTCATAGATATAACTATTTAAAAGAGGAATATCCGGATTTGAAGGAATGAAATAAGAAACGAACTGTAGATTTTTTTCAGATCTGTTAACTTCTCTTAGATCTCCGCTCTGTATTCCTTTAACCACTTTATTCAACATGATTGTTCCAACCAAACTCAATAAAGTCCACAGCATAAATACAATAATAGTAATCAAAGCTATTTTTTTAATTCTTATTCCTGTGCGTCCTGAAAATTTATATTCCTTTACAGGTAAAACAATTCCGAGAAGTATTGCAAAAAGAAATTCAAAAAAAGGAGGATACATAAACGTATCAAAAAAACCTACAATTACAATCCAAATAATTATCAGTGATGTAAGATAGATACTACCTTCAAGTTTTTTATCAGTATGAAAAAAATTTTTCAATGCTCCGAAAATCAACATAGAAAAAAATATCAATCCGACAATACCTGTTTCAACAGCTAATTCAAGGTAATTCTGATGAGCATATTTTGCAATTTTTCCATATCTGATAACCGAATTAAGATTTGGAAAATTTTCATGATGAGAAACAAATGAAAAGGATCCTGGTCCATGACCCATTATGGGTTTTTCCATAAAAAGCCTTACACTTTGATTCCATATATCAAGTCTTGTCATGTGATAAGGATCATCACCAATAATATTTCTACCACCAATATTCCTCAATATTATAAAACCTATAATTAATATTATTATAAGCGAAATAAGAAGAGGAATTCTCTTTCTCCACGTAGATGCAAAAAATGATATTGGTATAAGAAGAAAAAATATTATTCTTGAACCGCTGAGAAATAAAGAAGTTGCAATTACCAAAGAAGGGAGCCAGACAAGTAATTTTTCGGTTCTTGTCCGTTTAATAGTGCTTTTGAAAATCCACCATAATGAGATTAAAAAAGCAATTCCAAGAAAATGCGAGTAAAAATTTGAATATGTCAGAAATGTTCCGGTAGTTCTTGATAAATCAAAAACAAAAAATTGAAATATTCCGATTACTGCTTCAAAAACCCCTATAACAACTATAAACACCTGAAAAGAGAATATTCTTGTATAACTTGAAAACAGTTGACTTGAAATAAATACAAGCAAACAAAAAGCAATCCATTCACGACTTCTTGAAAATCCGAAATAGGTCGAACCAGACAGCCATGCCGAAAGAAAAGCCCATATTGCAAATAAAAGCAGAAAAATATGATATTTTGAAATATTGAGTACATAATTCTTCTTTGAAAACCAGTAAAACCACATTAAAGTTATCAAAAACACAGAAATTTCTAATATAAAAGGACCATAGAGGTTAATCCCTCCATGAAAAAGTATAAGAATAATTAATGATAACCAGATAAAAGCAAGCAGAATTGTCTGATTTTTCTTTGATAATTTAAATTGATAATCCATATTTCCTTAATTTTCTATATAGTGTGGAAAGATCTATTCCCAGTACTTCAGCAGACTTTCTCTTATCATATTTCATTGCTTTTAATGTCATTTCAATTGCATCTTTTTCAATTTCTTCAAGGGTGTTGCCATAAAATCTTTTTAGTAAATCTGTTTCATCCTCAAAATCATTTACAGAAATACTTTCATTTCCACTTAATACAACAACTTTTTCTAAAACATTTTCAAGCTCACGGATATTCCCTCTCCATTCTCTTTTTTTAAGATAGTCCTTAACACTATCAGATAATTTTCTTTTAAGCCCGTGTTTCTTGGATAACCTGTCAACAAAATATTCTGCAAGAGGAATGATATCCTCTTTTCTCTTACCAAGAGGAGGAATAAAAATTGAAACCACATTGATTCTATAATATAAATCCTCTCTAAATTTCCCTTGTTTTACAAGCTTCATCAGATCTTTATTTGTGGCTACAATAATTCTGACATCAATTTTTAAAGCAGATGTTGCTCCCAGTTGTGTAATTTCTTTCTCCTGTAAAACTCTGAGAAGTTTAAGTTGAATTAAAGGAGATATTTCACCAATTTCGTCGAGAAATATCGTCCCTCCATCTGCTATTTTAAAAAAACCTTCCTTATCTGAATCTGCTCCTGTATAAGCTCCTTTTTTATGTCCAAACAATTCACTTTCCAGCAAAGTTTCAGGAATTGTTGCACAATTAACAGTAACAAGAGGCTTTTGACTCCTTTTACTCCATTTATGAATTAATTTTGCAATTAATTCTTTACCTGTTCCGCTTTCTCCGTACAAAATGATAGAAGCATCAGTGGGAGAAGCCTTTTGTAGCTTTTTAGTTATGCTGCTTAAACCTGTGTTTAATCCAATAATCTCTTTATCATCATCGATAAATAAGCTCCTTAGATAAGCTGCTTCTCTCTGAAGATCATATTTTTTCAAAACCATTTTCAATCTTATGAAAAGTTCCTCAAGATCAAATGGTTTTGTAAGATAATCATCAGCTCCCGCTCTTAAAGCTTTAATTGCCGAATCAAGTGAAGCATATGCTGTTAGAAGAATAAACCCTGTATTAGGTGCTCTGCTTTTAACTTCCTTTAAAAGATCTAAGCCCGTATAACCAGGCATTTTTATGTCACTGATGATTACATCTATTGATTCTGTTTTTATTAAGTTTAAGGCATCCTGCCCTGATGTTGCTTCCAGAGGAGAAAAACCCTCTTTTTTAATGGCAATTGATAAAACCTTTAGAAGTCCCTGTTCATCATCTACAATTAGAATTTTTTTTCCCAAAAGTCACCTTTTTTTTAAATTAGAAATTTTTTAACAATTCATTCCATACTTTATTCAATTTAACTTCTGACTTTTTTTTATTTATTATAGCCCTTTCCTTTAAAAATTCTTCCCTTTCTTCCCTGTCAGGAATAGAAATTATTATATTAGTTCCTCTTCCTTTTTCCGATTCAATTCTTATATCTCCTCCATGTAGTGATATTATTTTTTTTACAATTGACAAACCTAAACCAGTTCCTTTATGACTATCTGAAAAGAAAGGATTAAAAATTTTATTAATATTTTCATTACTAATTCCAACACCATTATCAGCTATAGTTATTAATAGATTTATATTTTCTTTATGTGCTTCTACTTTAATGTTTTTTTCACTCTTGTTTTCTTCTACTGCTTGGTAGGCATTGTTCAGCAGGTTCACAAGAACTTGAATAATCTGATTTCTGTCAAGACTTGTCTTTAATTTCCCATCAGGTAAAATTATATCAAGAGCGACCTTTTTTGTTCCATGAGATAATTTGAATAATTTTTTCACATCTTTAAAAAGATTTCTAATTTTTAAATTTTCTCTTTTTGGTTTTGAAAGTCTTGAAAAATTTAAAAAATCTTCAATTAAATTGTTAATTCTATTAACTTCATTTTTAACTATTTTTGCAATTTCCTCTTTTTCACCTTTTAAATCATTAAATAAAATATCAACCGAAGTCCTGATTGAAGTGAGAGGATTTCTCAATTCATGTGCGATCCCTGCACTCATTTCAGCCATAAGAGCAATTTGATTCATTTCATTCAATCTTCTTTCGTTTTCTCTGAGTTCAGTGAGATTGTGAAGAACTATCATTTTTCCGGTAATCCTGCTATTAATATCTGTTAATTCAGCAATATCACAAGAAAATATTCTTTTACTTCCATCCAGTCCTATGAATTCCACTTCCTGATGATTGTCTTCAAATATCTTTCTAACTGCATCTCCGCATGCTTGTCCCTTTTTTAACATATTCAAACCAGTGTAGAAAACAAATGAAGGATTTATAAAAAAAATATCACCATAATTATCTATCGTCAGCACTCCTTCTTCCATTGCTCTCAATATATCATCGGTTGTATATCTTACATATTCCAGCTGTTTTCCTCTTTTATCACTTCTTTCCTCCATCCATGAAGCAATTGCCGATATTATTAGAGATAGAATCAGAGAAAAGAAAAACTGATAATAATAAACTTTTAAAGTTACCGGTTCATCGCTGTAGTAAAAAGAATAATAATTTACAATCCCAGTTTGATAGAGATAACCTTTCCATTGTATAAAGAGAAAAAAGCCATAAATGATCATTGATACACAAAAACTCCACCATGAACCTTTCTGCCCTCTTCTCATGGTATATATAATTATTATGAGAAAAAACATCATGAATAGACTGCTCTCTACTCCTCCTGACATAGCAAGCAATATCGAAGCTAGAAAGCAATCAAGTATTAAAGGAACAAGCCAAAGATTAGCTTTTTTAGAAACAATAAATATATCAATTAAACTTGTAACAGAAGAAATAAATAGTATAAACGCAATATAGAACAATTTTGACTGAGAAAGAGGAAAAGATAAAACGAGGGATATCAGTAAAAAAATAAAAGGACGGTATATGATAACCGTCCTTTCTCTAATATCATGGGTCTTCAATTTATTTTTAAGCAAAATATATTATTATCCTGCCTGTTCCATAAATGTAGATGCCATCTGGAAAATAGGAAGATACATCGAAACAACCAACCCCCCGATAACCACACCGAGTACTATCATGATTATAGGCTCTAAAGCTGCTGTTAAATTGTCAACAGCCTGATCAACTTCTTGATCATAAAAATCAGCTACTTTGGTCAGCATTACATCGAGTTGACCACTTTGTTCTCCTATCCTCACCATCTGAATAACCATTGCTGGAAATACTTTTTCTCTCGACAGAGGTCCTGATATATCTTCACCTTCACTTATTGAAGTTCTTGCAGCTAATATAGCTTTCTCAACTACAGCATTCCCTGATGTTTTTGCAGTTATTTCAAGGGAATCAAGAATTGCAACACCACTTCCAAGAAGTGTTGACAGAGTTCTTGAAAACCTTGCAATAGATGACTTCTTAAGAAGATTACCAAAAACAGGAACATATAAACTAACCTTATCTCTTATAAATCTTCCTTTTTCTGTTCTCACGGCAAGTTTGTAGAGAACTACAAAAGCAACAATCAAACCAACTATTAAAAAGAATTGTGATCTGAGAACATTTGATATATTCATAACAATTTGAGTAGGAAGAGGCAGATCAGCACCCAATCCTTCATACATACTTGCAAATGTTGGAAGAACAAACATTAAAATTGTTGCAATGGCAAGTACCGTTACAATTGCTATCATAGACGGATATATCATTGCTCCCCTAATCTTGGCTATAAATGCTGCTGCTTATTCAAGATAAGTGGCCAATCTTCCAAGTATTGTATCAAGAGCACCACCTTTTTCCCCAGCTTCAACCATATTGATATAGAGGTTAGAAAAAAATCCTTTGTGTTTTCCCATTCCCTCAGCAAGTGTTGTACCTCCTTCAACATCAGTCGACAGCTGTTTTAAAGCTTTTTTAAATGCCGGATTTGTCTCCTGATCTGTTAAAATCTCAAGACATCTCATAAGGGGCAATCCTGCATTGATCATGGTTGCAAATTGTCTTGTAAAAGCAGCCATAGCTCTGGAACTTATTCCCGATCCAATTTGGATTTCTCTCATTCTATTGAACAGAGTGTCTTTTCTCTTTATCGAACTGGGGGTTATCTTTCTGGCTCTCAACTGGACTCTGGCTTCCTGCAGAGAAGCTGCTGTTATTTCACCTTTTTCTTCTCTACCATCTAATCTTGTACCCTTGTAGCTAAAAACAGCCATAATAACCTCCTAAATATTTACTTTTTACCTTGTCTTACATCAGAAATCATCTTTTCAAGTTCTTCAATATTTCTTGAAAATGAGAAGGCATTGTCCAGAGTAATGTCCTTTCTTCGCCAAAGTTCAAGTAAAGACTCGTTCATAGTGATCATTCCATACCTTTTCCCTGCCTGCATAAAATTGTAAATTTGATGAACCTTATCTTCCCTGATAAGAGCTGAAACTGCAGGAGTAACAATTAATATTTCTTTTGAAAGAACCCTCCCCCCCTTAATTCTCGGTATTAAACTTTGTGTTAATACAGCTCTGAGAACAAAAGCAAGTTGAGATCTCACTTGTTGCTGTCTGTTTGTCTCAAATATATCAATAATTCTATTAATACTTTCAACAGCTGAATTTGTATGAAGTGTTCCAAAAGTGAGATGCCCTGTTTCAGATATTGTCAGTGCTGCTTCTGTTGTTTCAAGATCCCTCATCTCACCAACCATAACAACATCAGGATCCTGTCTCAATACATATTTCAAAGCATTTGAAAAGCTATTCGTATCCGAACCTACCTGTCTCTGGTTTACAATACATGATCTATGCTGAAAAGTGTATTCAATTGGATCTTCAACAGTTACGATGTGTTTCTTTTTCTCCATGTTAATTTTGTTTATCAGCGTTGCAAGAGTTGTTGATTTTCCACTGCCTGTAGGTCCTGTTACCAGAATCAATCCTTTTGAAAAATTTGACCACTCAGCTACAATATTCGGAAGTCCAAGATCTCTAAAGTCCATAATTTTAAAAGGAATTGTCCTGATCGCAATAGCAACATTCCCTCTCTGAAGAAAAACATTAGACCTGAATCTACTTACACCTGGTATTCCAAAACTGAGATCAAGTTCATGCTCATTTTCAAATTTTTTTTTCTGTTCATCATTTAATACAGAATAGACAAGAGCTCTTACACTATCAGGTGTCAGTTTTGGGTAAGAAGAATATAATATGTCACCATCTACTCTGAAAACAGGCGGAGCACCTACTGTTAAATGCATATCAGATGCTTTTCTTTCTATCATCTCTCTTAATAGATTTTCTATACTTATACTTGCCATTATTCCTCCCTGTTTACAGTGAAGACGTTTCTCTGACAACTTCTTCTATAGTAATTAATCCTTCTGCTACTTTACTCCATGCATCCTCTCTTAAAGAAATCATTCCTTCTTTCTGTGCTAATTCCTTCAATGTCGCTGCTGATGCACCATCAATAATGTTTTTTCTTACCTCTCTGGAAATGGGCATAATCTCAGTTATAGCAACTCTTCCCTTATATCCTGTGTTATTGCAGTAACCACAACCCTTTCCTTTATAAAAAGTAATTTTTCCAGTTTTTTTTATATCAAAACCTAAATCTATTAAAATATTTTCGTCATAATCATGAGGAAATTTACACTTAGGACAGACTTTTCTAACCAACCTCTGAGCTTGAATTAAGTTCAGGGATGCTGCAACAAGAAATGGTTTAATACCCATGTCTATCAATCTGTTAACTGTTGACGGAGCATCATTTGTATGAATTGTAGAAAGAACTAATTGCCCTGCAAGTGCTGCTCTTATGGCAATTGATGCTGTTTCAAAGTCTCTAATCTCACCAACCATGATTATATCAGGGGAATGCCGGAGAATTGACCTGAGCGCAGATGGAAAATCAAATCCAATCTCAGCATTGACAGGGATTTGGTTTATTCCTCTGATATTGTACTCAACAGGATCTTCAACGGTTATTATCTGAGTTTCAGGATTATTTAATTTACTGAGAGCTGAATAGAGTGTAGTCGATTTTCCGCTTCCAGTGGGTCCTGTTACTAAAATTATTCCATATGGTCTTGAAAGAGCATATTCAAACTTCTTTCTCGCATATTCCGTAAAACCGAGATCTTTCAGGTCTAACATCAAGCTGCTCTTATCAAGAATTCTCATTACTACTTTTTCTCCAAGAACAGTAGGTATGATACTTACTCTAAGATCAATGTCTCTTTTTCTATATCTCCACTTAATTCTTCCGTCCTGAGGTTTGAAATGCTCTGCTATATCCATCTTTGAAAGAATTTTCACTCTCTGTATAATAGCAAGACTGAATTTTTTCGGGGCATCTACAACTTCCTGAAGTACTCCATCGATTCTCATTCTTACTCTCTGTCTTTTTCCAAAAAATTCAATATGTATATCACTTGCTTTTCTCGATACAGCATCATCAACAATATACTTGACAAAATCTGTAGCCTGAGAAGAAGTTGTAAGAGAAATCTCCTCTTCCCACTCTTCCTCTTCTTCTACAATTAATGAAGTACTTCTATCTTTGGAAGATTGTTCCGAAAGAGAAATCAAATCTTTTTTCAATTTATAATATTTGTCCAGGTAATCCTGCATTTGAAACT